>DAOTUR010000488.1:0-1853 GCA_034436915.1 Anaerolineae bacterium | reverse complement strand
AATATATTTCCCATAGTCTTTAAACAACTTATAAAATATCGCATAGTCAATAGACTAACAGAGTTTTGATGATGCTTCGTTTAGCTGTGAGAGGTCTTTTCAAGTTTTTCTGCCTTGCGGAACATTCTCTATGACGGGGTGATTTACGCCTGCTGCGCCCCGAAAAGCCGCGCATTCGCCACTGCCACCAGTGCCGCCACAATTGCAATCGCCCCGATCAAGCCGAAGGCCGTATGAATCCCGGCGCGATCCGCAATGAAGCCGATGAGCTGTGGCACAACCAGGATCGAGAGGCCGATGCCGAGCGAAATATAGGCAGAAGCAGCATCAGCCTGGAAGGGGGCAGCCCCCGTCGCTGAGGCCAGAGACAGAGGAAATAGATTTGCCATGCCAAGACCGACGATGAAGAGACCGACAATATTCAGGGCGGGCACGCTGGAGAGCCAGAAAATCGGAAATCCCAGGACGATGAGCAGCGTTGTGCCGACCACAAGCCGATGCGTGGGGATCGTGCGGGTGAGACGACTGCCCACGATGCGCCCGAACACCATTGCGCCAAACATCACGCTCACGAGTCCCGATGCTGTTTCCAGGGGCAGCTTGACCGATTTATTGAGAAAGTCCACCCCCCAGAAGCCGATACCTGCTTCGAGCGCCCCGGCACACATGCCCAGATACCAATAGGCCCAGAATGCGGCTGGCAGTCTGCTGCTGCCTTTGCGTTTGGTCTCAGGATCAGAGGGCAGGGCAGTGGGAATACTCGTCTCGCGCCGCCCAATATACAGGATAATCCAGGCTGCAAGCGCGATAAAAATGGCGCTGCGCCACCTCAACCCGATGGCCGCAAACCCGCCGAGCAGCAGCGGGGCAAAAGTTGAACTGATGCTGGCGTAGATATTGGCCTCTGTCAGCGCGATGGCCCGATGCTGACTGTGCTGATCGGAGAGAGTGGCATTGATCGTGGCGAGGAACAGCCCGCCAATCGCGCCCATGACATAAGCGCCCATAACGGTCACGAGCAAATGTTGGCCGACAAGGAGCAGCAGAGCGCCGAGGCCCATGCCTGCGCCGCCGCCCCAGAATGTGACGCGCCGCCCCCAGCGCCGCGTCACAGCCCCGCCAATCACCCCGGCGGTGATCATGCCAATGGCATACCCCGTGCCGTGAAAGCCCCCTTCGCTGTAGGTGAGATGAAGTTCAGCCCGTAGAAAGTTGACGAGCGGCCCCATAGCCGATTGCAAATAGGCGAAGTAGGCCAGCATGACATATCCGAGCCAGGTGAACTGATCACGCTTAAACGGGAGAAGCGTCATAACGCTCTGTCACTTTCAAAAAGGTGAATATGAGTCTGTTTCATAGTGATGAGATCAAATAGGAGCATATTCAGGCGACAGCGCGATGTTTGCGAGTCTAGCCCAGCGATTGCTCGTTGATCGTACACCTCTTTTTATCCTGTTTGAAGGCGATTCGCGCATCTCAGACGATGGAAAAGACAAAACTCGATTCTTTATCGTGAATGGGGTAAATTGCTGCCATCGTCTCGCTCAAGATATGTATAATTTATGCCTTCGTAACCGTCGAAGAGCATACATGTGTATTCCTGTAATCGTCCCTCTCCGTGTGCTGGAGGGAATAGGAGGCTCATCATGAATGACAGCCGTAAGACGCAGCATGACAATGAGGATCGTCAGCCCACCAAACTCAATGAAGATGCGCGGGCGGCCCGCGTGGAAAGCCTTCTGCCCGCTGTGACCGCCAGCGATGAGCGCGATGGTCGTCTCTTCCGCGCCGATAAGCGCCGCCGCTTACAGATGCCCCTGACCGCCAGCGAACTGCGCGGCGATCTGCAAGAG
>DAOTUR010000487.1:0-4415 GCA_034436915.1 Anaerolineae bacterium | reverse complement strand
CTGCCTCATGAAAACCCAGAAGCAGTTTAGCGGAGCATCGAAAATAGTCTGAAAGTTGATAGATACGATTAATTCGGTTTCAAAATCAACACTTCCGATATTGTGAAGGTTAACCAGTGACTATGAAGACTGGTGGCAGGCGTCCCACAAACGGGACAACACACATTGTTCTGGATGGAGTGGGCCACAACGGTTATACCAGTGTCGTCAAATTCAAAGTGTGTAACATTCAACAGGTCAGGAAGCGTGAGAAGCTGATTGATCGAAACGTTCATAAGTCATTTAGTGTTCAGAATAGACGGAGGACAAAAAGGCCTTAGAGTGTAGCCAATAAGCGGGTGAGGGGCATAGGGGTCAATCACCAAAAGTGTGTATGAACCGTAGCGCGTCCTCGCTGCACCCTCTGATCTATTTCAGCACAAGAAGATGCAGTTGCGCCGGGCCGTGTGCGCCCAAGACCAGTTCCATCGCAATATCCGCCGTGCGGCTGGGCCCGGTGATGACGATATGATTCCCGACAGCACGGAAGGCTTCCAGATTCTGCTGAGCAATCCAGGCATCAAAGTGGGGCAGAATCTGTGTCTCTCTAATGATCGCAATATGCACATAGGGCAGCAGCGACACCGTGCGGGGTCGCCCTTGTCGCGCTGACACAACGATGCTGGCGGTGGCGGCCAGCGCTGCATCCACGCCGCTGATGCCGACACGCACAGCGGCATCCCACGCATCCGCCACCCGGATGTCGCTTGCTTTGAGCGTTGCTTCCAGTCCGACAAGCGGGATATGAGCAAAATCCCAGGCCAGAATGCTTATATCGCTCCCGATCACCTCCAAGATAGCCTCAAGCGCCTCCTCATCCGAGGCGGGCTGCATCACAAATTCAGACAGCAGCTTTGCCCGCTGCACGAACGTCTCGACCAAAGGCAGTCCATCCATCGGAACCATCAGGTGACGCTCTGTGATGGGCGGGATATCGGCAAACGGCGGCGGGACGACACGCAAACGGCCTAAGATTTTGTCACGACTGGTCATAAGAGTCCTTCTCTCGTAGAACAAATAGAGGGCGATTCGAGATCACCCCCTCACCCCAACCCCTTTCACACAAGGGTAGAGGGGCTTTTCGGACGTGTTTTGCACCTCCTCGCCCCTTATGGGAGAGGAGGCCGGGTGGTGAGGGAGGTGATGTGCAATTCAAAACTCAGGTTATTTAGATTGGCGTTCGCGCCACTGCTGGCGAAATGATTTGGGTGCGAAATTGGGAAAATCGCGCTGCTGCTTCCATTGGCCGAGCGGATTGGGGACGAGACGATCCACCCCAATCGTGAGGGCCGCCCGCGCTGCCTTGCCGCCGAGTTCGAACAGGCGCGGCGAGGCACACACCTGCTCCCACGCCTTCATTGACGCATTCCACATGAACTCGGTGTGCTTTTGCTCGACAATGTCATGGCGCAAATCGAGCAGCATACGCGGCAGATCAATATCCACCGGGCAAACCTGTTTACAGCTTCCACACAGGCTGCTGGCATTGGGCAGCGGGGTCGCCTTGTCAATGCCGACGAGCAGGGGCGTGACGACAGCACCAATCGGCCCGCCGTAGACCCAGCCATAGGCATGGCCGCCCGTCGCCCGATAGACCGGACAGGCATTCTGGCACGCGCCACAGCGGATACAGGCCAGCGCTTCGGTGTATTTTTCATTGGCATAAATGCGCGAACGGCCATTATCGACGAAGATCACATACAGATGCTCTGGCCCGCCATCGTGACACGGCCCATTGATGATGTTGGTATAGACCGTCATATTCTGGCCCGTGCCGCTGCGGGGCAAGACCTGCGTGAGAGTGGCGTAATCCTCCATCGATTCAACAATGCGCTCAATGCCGACGAAGGCCACATGCACCTTTGGCAGCGTCGTCACCATGCGCCCGTTGCCCTCATTCGTCACAAGGCACAGACTGCCCGTCTCGGCGATGATGAAATTCGCGCCTGACACGCCCAGATCAGCCTGGAGAAACTCAACGCGCAGCTTTTCGCGGGCAAAGGCCACCATCGATTGGGCATCTTCGAGGTAGGGCATCCCGATTTTGTCCTGCATGACCTGGCGAATCTCATCTTTTGATTTGTGGATGATCGGGGCAATGATATGGCTCGGATGCTCATCATTGATTTGCAGGATGTACTCGCCCAGATCGGTCTCAATGACCGCAATGCCCGCTTCGATCAGAGCGTCATTCAGCGCGATCTCCTCCGTCACCATGCTCTTGCTCTTGGCGACGTGCTTGCTGTCATGCCGCTGTACGATATCGAGCATATGGCGTTTGGCTTCGGCGGCATCCTCCGCCCATAATACGGTGATACCGTTGCGCGTCATATTGGCTTCGGCCTGTTCCAGCAGCTCAGGCAGCTTGCGGAGGGCGCGGCGTTTGGCTTCGGCGGCCTGCTGGCGCATAGCGTCGCCGTGCTCTGGGCTGGTGGCGCTCATCGCCCCTAAACGCCGATTGAACGCCGTGCGCGTGCCTGTGCCAACCGCTTGCGGCACATGCCCATCCGAGATCGCAATATCAGCCAGCGCAATAAAATTGTTCGAGTCAACCTTCATGATCGGGTAGTCCTTCCGCCAACACATTGGCGATATGGCGCACACGCTTGGCCGATTTTTGCCGCGACAGGCCGCCGTTCATCTGCGTGAGGCAGCTCGCATCGCCCGTAACAACCGTTTGCGCCTCATGCGTTTCGATATGCTCAATCTTGGTCTGGAGCATGGCGCTGCTGACGTGCGGCATCTTCACGGCGAATGTGCCGCCAAAGCCGCAGCACACATCACATTCGACCAAACTGGAGACCTGGGCATTTTCGGTATTGCTGAGAAGCGTGCGTGCGCCCGATCCAAGACCCAACAGGCGCAGGCCATGACAGGCATCGTGAAAGGCGAATATTTGCGGCCTGGGCAGCTTGAGGTGCAAATCTTCAATGCCGAGACCCACCGTGAGATATTCGGTGAATTCCCATGTGATCGAGGCGATACGCTCGGCTACAGGCTGCCAGCGCGGGTTATCGGCAAAGAGCGTCGGGTATTCATGGCACACCATCGCCGCGCAGGAGCCGGATGGGATGACAATCACCTCAGCGTTCTCGAAGGCCGTCAAAAACTGCTGCGCGACGGTGCGGGCTTCGCTGCGATAGCCGGAATTGAAGGCGGGTTGGCCGCAGCAGGTTTGCGCCATTGGGAAATCCACCGCAATGCCCAGGTGTTCCAGAATTTTGACGACAGACATGCCCGTATCCGGGTAGATCATATCGACAATGCAGGTCACAAACAGCGCGACGGGTTTGCCTTTGGGGGAGGGACGCGGGTGCATAATCGTTATGCCTTCACTGATTTTGTATGATTGATGTTTTTGTAGGGGTTTGGCGTGCCAAACCCTGAATGCCATAATGCGTTTTTGAGGGCATGGCACGCCATGCCCCTACAGACTTCATTTTGGGATCATTTTAGCGCAAAAACGCCTCGTGCAGGCCGCCATCGACGCTGAAAATCTGGCCTGTCGTCTTGCTAAAGGCGTCGGTGCTGAGCAAATACGCGACTTCGGCCTGATCGTCAGGCGTGATCGGGACTTTTGTCAGCGTGCGCTGGGCATAGAAATTTGCCAGCTTTGCTCGCAGCGTGTTGTCCTCATCCGCCTCGCTGTAGGCAATCTCGTATTTGACGAGCGAACTGATGACGCGATCACGCGGGAACATGGTGCTGCCTTCGACAACGGTGGCCGGGGCCAGCCCGTTCACGCGCACCAGCGGCGCAAGTTCCACCGCCAGCTCACGCACCAGATGATTGGCGGCGGCTTTGCTCGTGTCGTAGGCGAGAGACCCCTTTTTCGACACGGCGGCATTCACACTGGTTGTGAGGACGAGGGACCCGCGCAGCTTTTGCGCCTGCCAGATGCGCCGCGCCTCATCCGCCACGAGATAGCCGCCCATGACATTTACGTCAAAGGTGAAGCGCCATTTGTCATCGGAGATATGGCCGGTCTTGTCGGGCGACACGAATACGCCCGCTGTAACGATCACATTGTCGATGCCACCGTAAGCCAGAATGACCTGATTGAGCAGGTTCTGGATGCTCTGGCGATTGGTGATATCCACGCTCAAGCCGATGGCCGGGCCGCAGCCGGAGATGCCTGTGCCTGCCACACCAATGCCCACGCCGTAAATCTTCATCAGGTCATTAGCGGTGGCTTGCGCGGCCTCCAGATTGAGATCAGCACTCACCACATGTGCGCCTTCTCTGGCAACGCGCAGCGCTGTCGATTTGCCAATGCCATTGCCCGCGCCAATCACGAGGACGACATTGCGGGCCAGCGTTTGTTCGGGCGGCATCCGCTTGAGTTTGGCCTCCTCAAGCAGCCAGTATTCAATATC
>DAOTUR010000486.1:0-5922 GCA_034436915.1 Anaerolineae bacterium | reverse complement strand
CAATATTCGGCGCGGCTTTGTGCTGGCGATGGTCTTCCCCGTCATGAATGTGCTGATTGGGCTGGCGATTGCCATGATGATGGTTCTGGGGTCTGGCACCGCCACAGCCGGGATCATCAGTGCGGGCGTGTGGTTTTTGTTCATTCAGGGCGTGGATCGCTTTCTCTTCCCGATCATCAATCTGGCCTCGTTCTGGAGCCAGGTGCAGCAGGGCCTGAGTGCGTCGGAGCGCGTCTTCTCATTGATCGATGCGGATAATACCGTCATCCAGACCGACAATCAGGCTGTGAACGAGATCAAAGGCTTGATCGAATTCAAGAACATCGATTTTGGTTACAGTGATGATCAGATCATCCTGACAAAATTCAATCTCACAATCCAACCCGGCGAGAGTGTGGCGATTGTTGGGCATACGGGCGCGGGCAAGAGCACGCTGGCGAAGCTCGTCACGCGCTTCTATGAGTTCCAGGGCGGCCAGATTCTCATTGATGGGCGCGATATTCGCAGCTTCGATCTGACGCAGTATCGGCGGCGGCTAGGGATTGTGCCGCAGCAGCCGTTTTTGTTCAGCGGGACAGTGATGGAGAATATTCGTTATGCCCGCCCCGAAGCCACCGACGAGGAAATCAACGACATCGCTCAGAGCATTGGCAATGGCGAATGGCTGGAAACCCTGCCCGATGGCCTCAACAGCGATGTGGGCGAACGCGGCGCACGCCTGAGCATGGGCCAGCGCCAGTTGGTGAGCCTGATGCGCGTGCTGGCCCAGAAGCCCGCAATCTTCATCCTGGATGAAGCCACCGCCAGCATTGATCCCTTTACGGAGATGCAAATCCAGGAGGCGATTGCCAAAATCCTGGAGAAATCCACGTCGATTCTCATCGCGCACCGTCTCAGCACGATTCGCAATGCAGATCGCATCATCGTCATCAATTACGGCGAAATTCGGGAAGAAGGCAACCATGAGTCGCTGATGGCCCAGGGCGGCCACTATGCGGAACTCTACAACACCTATTTTCGGCATCAATCGCTGGATTATATCGAGCAGGCCAAAGAACGGCTGGCAACAGGGGAGTAAAAAGCCCCTCGCCCCTTGTGAGAGAGGGGTTGGGGTGAGGGGTCAGAACAGGTCATTGTAGGGGCGCGATGCATCGCGCCCACGCCAAATTCCCTACAAATCATCAGGGCGCGATGCATCGCGCCCCTACGTCAATCCCGCCTCAAATGAAAATACGTCAGGCCAAACAACGCTGTTCTGTACACCTACAAAAACGCCTCTATTATCATCATCTCTTCTGTCTGGCTGTCTCCGAAATCGACCAGATCACCTCAACGTGCGTCCCTTCACCAGGGCGGCTGTTGATGACAACGGTGATGCCTGCGAGTTCAGCCCGCTCGCGGATGCCATTCAGTCCGAGGCCGCTTTTGCTCTGGCTCAGGTCAAACCCCTGGCCGTTGTCAATGATTCGCACATTGACCTGCAAATCGCTGTAATCAAGAAAAATTTGCGCGAGTGCGGCCTGGCTGTGTTTGACGACGTTGTTCAAGCTCTCCTGCACGATACGGTAGAAGGCGACGTGAACATCATCCGGCAGACTAAATTCGTCGCCTGTGCTGACCAGATCTGTCTCGATAAATTTCTTGCCCTTGATCGCTTGCAAAAGCTGAATCAACAGCATTCGCAAATTGGTCTTGACGACCACCTCCGGGCGCAGTTCAAACAGCAGCGTTCGCATTTCCGCCAGCGCCGCCCGATTGAGAACAACCACCTGCTTCAAAAGCTCTTGGCCTCTTTCAGGATTCTTCCCCCAGGTGTTGGGGATAGCATCGGCCATCATGCTGGCCGCAAATAACGACTGGCTGACAGCATCGTGCAAATCGCGGGCCAAGCGCTGGCGTTCTGCCACCACCGCCGAGTTCTGAAGTTGCTGTCTGAGGCGGACGTTTTCCAGCGCCTGAGCACATTGACGCGCCAATGTGAGCAAAAAATCGCGCTCAGCCGCAAATGCTCTGGGCGTTGGAAAGCTGAGGCCCAACACGCCAATCACCTTTTTATCAATCGAAAGGGGCAGCGAAGCCCAGGCTTTATGAGGCGTGTCTGGAGCAATCGCCTGCGGCCCCGGCGGAAGCGCAGCGATCCACTCGTCCACTGAGCCGAATAAAAGCGGCGTATTGGTCTTGACCGCCACCGCCAGCGGCGCGGTTGGGAGGTGAACAGAAAATTTTTGCCACGTCTCTGCAACGGAGGCAGAATATCCGACAGTTTTGAGCATTTCCAGCATTTCAGAGGCAGGGTCGTACAACGCAACACTGCCCGCCGTCACGCCCAGCGCCATAATGCCATGCTGAATAATCGTCTCAGCCACATCTTCCAGCATCAGCGATTTGGACAGAGCGGCGGTGAGGGTGTAGAGAATGGCAATCCGATTCTCAGCCTGCCTGCGCTCGGTGATATCAAAGGCTGCGCTTCGCAGTCCCACCACAGCCTCGTTATCAATCATCGGCTCGACAGTGACATCATAGGCTTTATAGACGCCATCAATCTCCATCTCAATTTCCCGACGGCCCCCCACGCCCGTCTCCACGACAGCCTGTTTCAAGGCCATCAGATACTGGGTGTTTTGATAGCCTTCGATTTCATTATCACGCTTCCCAAGCATGATCTCCGTCTGATCGTCGGGCTGGTTATACAGCCACGTATAGCGCAAATCACGATCATTGAGCGATACCGTCAGCGGTGTATTTTTGAGCGCGGCACGAAAACGCTCTTCACTCTCGCGCAGCGCCGCTTCGGTCTCTTTATGCGCGGCGATCTCGTCCTGGAACTGGATATTTTTGTGTTTCAAATCGAGCGAGAGGCGTCTGGCCCGCAGCAAAATCTCAATGCGGACGAAGAGTTCTGCTTTATCAATCGGAGTAAAAATGATCTCGTCAATCGACTGCCACAATTGGCGAGTGATCATATTGATATCCTGGCGCGGCGTCACCAGCAGAATCGGCAGCACGAGAAGCTGCTCAGACTGTTTCAGGCGTTGGATCTCAGGCCAATAGCGGCTCAGCGCGTGACCATCGAAAATCCCAAGATTAAACGCGATATTTAATCCATCAGATGTTGGAGAAACAATCGTATGGTACTGATTAAGATAGCTCACCAGCAGGCGGGCATTCTCGCGCTGGTCAACGGCAATGAGAATATTAGTCATCTTTTATGGGCCGCATCAAATTCTTGATAACAGTGATAAGTTCAGGCATTGAGAGCGGCTTAAATAAGACGCCCTTTGCGCCATGTGCCAGGCTTTGCTGCTGGAGATAGCGCATCTGCTGTGGTGAGATCACAAGCAGTGGGACACCTTCGGCTGAAAATTTCTCACAGATGATCCAGATACGCCGATCAAAGCCAGAGATATCAATCAATGCCAGCGCGAAGTGAGCTGCCTGATCCAGGGCACTCTCAAAATCTTCCAATGTCGATATCGCCAGGATGTCAAACGCCTGCTCGTCCAAAAACTGTTTGAGAAGAGTTAAATTCCGCTGATTATGATCAAGGACCAGGATCAGCGGCCTCTGACTCATGATCGATGACTTTCATCCTGTGCATTCAAATAGGGAAGCACCGTTAAAACTCCTCTGAGATCAGTCAGAGGTTGACCAACCATCAACCCATCTTTGGTAATCTCAAATTCGCGGGATACCTTCTCGAAATCGGACAAGCGCTTCTTCAAAACACCAATGACACGCCGCAGTTCGCCTTTCATTTCCAGGTAGCGAAGGAAGAGAATGCTGTCCGCGATATAGTTCACGCCGATCTCTGTCGCCCGCCCTCCGCCAATAATACTCTCAGTCTCACTGATGAAGATGGCGGCTACGCTCATACTCTGGAGATATTTGCCCAGAGCATGGAGATGACGAACGAGGTTATCACCGCGCACCGACAGTCTGTAGCCGGAAATACTATCAAGCATCACAATCGTCGTATGGTTGGTTTCCGCTTCTTCGCGCACCATACGGGCAAATTCATCAGGCGTATAGCGCAGCGGCTCGACCTGAACGACTTCCAGCGTGCCGCGCTTTAACATTTCATTGATGGGAGTGCCAATACTTTGACTGCGCCGAATCAGCATCTCACGCCATTCTTCAAAGCAGTAGACCACCGAGCGTTCGCCGCGTGCGGCGGCTTCCTTCATAAACTGCATCCCGATGGTCGTTTTCCCGACGCCCGTTGGCCCACTGATGATGGTAATCGTTCCGCGTTCCAGGCCACCGTGAAGAAGCGCATCCAATTCAGAAACTCCTGATGAAATGATCTGCGTTGTGTAGTCTTGCTGAATAGTCGTCATGGGCAGCAAACGCGGAAAGACTTCAATGCCCTGGCTGCCCAGACGCATTGAATGCTCACCAACCATAAAATCCGACCCGCGAAACTTGGTCACGCTGATGGTACGCAAGTCTTGCTCATGGTGCAGTTTGATGATGCCGTCACTCATGTATTGCAGATCATCATCCGGCTCGCTGGTCGTCCCTTCTGACGTAAACAGGACTGTCGCGCCCTTATCGACCAGAAAGCGCAGAAACGAGTGAACCTGACGACGAAATGACAGATTATCATTCGACAGATAGCGCAGATGAGTGACCGCATCGACGAATACACGGACGGGTTGCAGCGCATTCACCTCGGACGTAATGCGTTCTGTCGTGGGTTCACGCTCAACATCGGCGGGCGAAAAAATATCGTAGCTTTGCACCTGCGAGAAAAAATCCGCCGAGGGCGCAAGATCGAGAAATTTCACGGTACCCAGATCGAAGCCGACACTTCGCGCATTGGCCTTGATCTGCTCGGCTGGCTCACCCATCGTGATGAACAGAGTCGATTCGCCCTGTTTGGCCCCTGTCGTGAGAAAATGCAAGCCGAGCATGGTCTTGCCGCTGCCGGGGCTGCCATGCAGCAGATACGCCCGACGCGGGACAAATCCGCCTAAGAGTATTTCATCCAGGCCGACAATCCCCGTTGCCATACGCTGATTTACGGTCTCAAGATTTGGGTCTTGCTCCACAAAGATCATTTTGAACCCTATTTCCTCTCATCAAAAACGTCCACAACCCATAGAGTTGCGATTTTCAAAAGAAAAATCAAACGTGTTTGAGGGCTGCATCAGTATTCTATGAGTATACAGTTTGATAGCGGCACTATAGCCTACGAAAAGGATGATAGATTGTGTCTAATCATGACATCATACCCATCCCTGACAGACTCATTCGTCGTTCTAGGGGAGCGCCTTAACACGCAAGGCCGACCATGTTTCATCAATCGCAATCTGATGATTCGGTTCAAGACCAAATTCGCTCACAACAGCGACGAGACTGTCACGATTGAGATCTGTTTTGACAGACGCTTTGGGGCCACCTTTGGGGTAGCACAACCACAAGACTCCGCCCTCTTTCAAGTGGTCTTTCAGCATCGGCACAAGTTCCGTGACCTGCTGGCGCGTGGTGATGAAGCCCTGAATCTGATCGAATGTGCCTTCAAGTGTCTCAGTCACAAGTACCATCTCTGGCAGTGTTGTGAGCGTGTTTTTGAGATAACCTTCTGGGGCATTGATCATGGCGATGTGTTGATTGGGCTTGATGAAGAATTTGTCTGAAAGTGTTTTTGCCATATCGGGTTTTCCCTTCCCATTCTAGCGCTTCGATTGGTAATCACCTATCCATGAGAATCGTGGGTTTGTAGGGGCACGATGGATCGTGCCCTGGTGATTTGTAGGGGATTTGGCGTGGGCGCGATGCATCGCGCCCCTACAAGGGCCGATGTCGTATGGATAGCTGAATAGATACTTCGATTGTAACCCAAATCGCTGATTGTTATGTCCACCTGCTGACCTATATCTAACCAATGGTGCAAGTCATAAATTTAAGGTGGGATTGTCG
>DAOTUR010000485.1:0-5453 GCA_034436915.1 Anaerolineae bacterium | reverse complement strand
GAACGATTAAACAGGCGGCTTGGGAGCCAACCGTGTCGTTCACACATAAACCGTCTCATAACGTTGTCGAGGTGAACTTTACCCCGGAAACGGGGGTGGCTATGGGAACGAGCCGTAGGTAACTTAAATCGTTCCTTCCCTTCGGGGATACCATCGTAATTACACCTACCAGAAAGGACAAGGCGCTATCCCTCCCCATGCCTAAAGGCAGGGGTATCCCGCGCCGATTCGATGAGATAGATCATGTCCTTCGTTTTGTGTTGCCCGATAAGGACTCTATCAATGCTCAAAACCCTCATCCTGTTTGATATTGATGGTACGCTGTGTCACATTCGCGGCGCAGGACGCGAAGCCAAAGCCCGCGCAATGGTCGAAATGTTTGGAACCGATCAAAACGTCCGTGAGCATCCCTTCGGTGGCAAGACCGATTGGCAAATTCTCCATGAACTGCTGACAGGCTACGGTCAGGACACCTCACAAATCGCATCTGTGATGGCGGCCTTTGAAAAACGCATGGCAGAACATCTTGAAGCCATCATTCACACCTTCCCTACAGAAGCCTGTGTCGGCGCTCATGATCTTGTGAACACCCTGCGGGCCATGCCCGATGTTGTCATGGGCATTGTGACGGGCAATACCTCGCAGACCGCCCCCATCAAGCTGCGGGCCGTTGGCTTTGATGTCTCGATGTTTGTGGCGAATGCCTATGGCAGCGAATCGCGCACGCGCAATGCCCTACCCACGCTGGCGATTGAGCGTGCGCGACGCATCACAGGCTATGATTTTCAGCCGCATGAGGTCATCGTCATCGGGGATACGGTGGCGGATATTGAATGTGCGCGGGCAGCGGGCGCGATAGCTGTCGCCGTGCAGACGGGTTTTGAAGCCGTGTCCCTGCTGGAACAGGCCCAGCCCGATTATCTGCTGAAAGACCTGACGAGCTTTCTTGATAGCGTACCGCTGGTGCAACCGCACACACGAAATGCATAAGTCGCGTTGGCCCGCTGTCTGAGGGGAAAATAACCGTTGACAATCGCGCCGTGCAATGTGTAGAATACGCGGTATGCAGCAGTACACTTTAAGCCAGTAAGGGTACTGACGCACGAATGATGCCATTGTAGCTCAGTTGGCAGAGCATCCGACTTGTAATCGGACGGTCGTGAGTTCAAATCCCACCAATGGCTTGAAGCACTGCTTCAGAATCTGGATCGATGTCCCGAGTGGCAAAGGGGAGGGACTGTAAATCCCTTGGCGATAGCCTTCGTAGGTTCGAGTCCTACTCGGTCCACTTGCAGCACAGACGCCTTTGTAGCTCAGGGGTAGAGCATTCCCTTGGTAAGGGAAAGGTCATGGGTTCAATTCCCATCAAAGGCTTGTTACACAGATGCCGTGTCTCGCGGCATTGTTGATCCATCAGATTAGGGCAGCAAAATGGCGAAAAAAGGCAATCGCATCCTGGTCAAGCTTCGCAGCAGCGAAAGCGGGCATATGTATTACACCTTCAAGAATCGGCGTAATACGACAGCACGTCTTGAACTGACGAAGTACGATCCATTAGTGCGTAAACACGTGCTGTACAAAGAAACGAAGTAGTTCCTGCATGTAGGGGCGTAGCTCAATGGTAGAGTAGCGGTCTCCAAAACCGTTGGTTGGGGGTTCGAGCCCCTCCGCCCCTGTCATAGACAAAATAAACACCGTCCCAGTTGAGACGGTGTTTATTTATGTCAGCAGGAATGCTACAATCACTTCATCACCATCTATTGTGGAGTTCGATCTCATGGCCGCTGAAAAAACACTCGAAGAGAGCAAGCGCCGCCGTCGCCGCGAGGCCAGCGCCGATGCTGAGCCGCGCACCGGAGGCAAAGGGTATGCCACGCCCAGCCGCCGCGATCCCAAGGAAGAGGAAGAGGAAAATACGGGCGTGACCTCAGTCGTCACCTCCCCGCTCAACCGCTTCCGTGCCTCCCTGCAAGATATTCGCGGTGAACTGACCAAGGTTGTCTGGCCGACCCGTGAAGAAATCATCCGCCTGACCCGTATCGTTCTCATCACACTCATCGTCTCAGCGATTGTGATGGGGGTCGTCAGCTTTTTGATGAGCAAGTTTGTTGAATTTGGGTTGAATAATCCCTTTGTCCTCGTGCTGGCCTTCGCTGCAATTGTGGGAGGGGCTGTGTACGGCATCCGCATTCAGGGTGCGCCCAAACGTGGGTATTAGCCAGTAGGTGATTTATGGCGGAAGACAAGAAGAAAAAAGCAGTGCAGCAAGACTACGATCCTGAACCCATCGATCTTGAGAGCGACCCGGAACCTCAATTGGAAGTGTCGCTGGATGGCGAGGCCCCACCGCGTGTGAACAAGTCGGCAGGGCGTTTGTGGTATGTCGTCCACTGCTATTCCGGTTACGAAAACAAAGTCGAGCGCGGCATCATGCAGCGCATCGAAACGATGGGAATGCAGGATCGCATCTTCGACGTGATCGTCCCCAACCGCGATGAGGTCGAGATCAAAGACGGCAAAAAGAAGACGGTCTCGCGCCGTGTCTTCCCTGGCTACATCCTGGTTGAAATGCTGATGGATGAAGACTCGTGGTATGTCGTGCGGAATACGCCCGGCGTCACAGGCTTTGTCGGCATGGGCAATGATCCCTCCCCTCTCAGCGCCGATGAGGTGAAGGCCATCATGGTACGGATGGAAGATGCCCAGCCCGTCACCAAGATCACCTTCAAAGTGGGACAGAAGGTGCGGATTCTCGGCGGCCCCTTCAACGATTTTCATGGCACTGTGTCGCACATCGACATGGATAAATCCAAAGTGCGCGTGACAGTCGACATCTTCGGACGCGGCACACCGGTAGAACTCGACTTTACCGAAGTCGAAAAAGCGTAGACAAACGCCGCGTTTCCAGTATAATAGACGACCTGTTGGGCCAGAAGAGGCGCAGAGTATTGGGCTGCGCTTTGATCATGTCGCCCATCATTAAAACAGCGAGAGGTTTTACAATGGCTAAGAAAGTCAAAGCAGTCGTCAAGTTGGCAATCAATGCAGGGAAAGCGACACCCGCTCCCCCGATTGGCCCGGCGTTGGCTCAGCACGGCATCAACCTGATGATGTTCGTCAAGGAATACAACGCCCGCACCGCCGCCCGTATTGGGGAAATCGTCCCCGCTGAAATCACCATTTTCTCGGATGGTTCATTCAAGTTTGAACTGAAAAGCCCGCCGACCTCCTTCCTCATCAAGAAGTATTCCGGTGCAGCGAAGGGCGCAGCCAACCAGCTCACCGAAACCAGCGGCAAGCTGACCAAAGCGCAGGTTCGCGCTATTGCCGAGATCAAGCGCGAAGATCTGAACGCTTATCCCAACGATATTGAAGCCGCGATGCGTCAAATCGAAGGCACGGCCCGCAATATGGGCATCAAGATCGTCGACTAAACTCTTCACTCAAACCATTTGTGGGAGGGCTATCATGCCCTATGACCACGAGGAGATATATCAATGCCTCAACACAGCAAACGTTACGCACTACTCATGACCCAATATGACCGTGAGAAGATTTACGGTCTTGAAGACGCCATTGCTCTCGCAAAAAAGATGGCTACCGCCAAATTTGACGAAACCATTGAAATGCATTTCCGCCTGGGCATTGATCCGCGCCACGCCGATCAGCAGGTTCGCAGCACCGTTCTGCTGCCGCATGGCCTGGGCAAAACTGTGCGCGTGATCGTCTTCGCACAGGGCGAAGAAGCCCGCCTCGCGCAAGAAGCGGGTGCGGATATCATCGGTGATGATGTCACCGTCGCCCGTATTCAGACAGAAGGCTGGATGGAATTCGATGCTGCTATCGCTGTCCCCGGTATGATGGGCACAGTCGGTAAGCTGGGTCGTATCCTCGGCCCGCGTGGTTTGATGCCGAACCCCAAAGCGGGTACGGTTGTCCCCGCGTCAGAACTCGCCCGCGCCATTCAGGAAGTTAAAGCGGGTCGTCTGGAATTCCGTAACGATAAAAGCGGCAACCTGCACATGCCCATCGGCAAGGCCAGCTTCACCCTTGAGAAACTCATGGAGAATGCCAACGTCATCGTCGATGCGGTGCATAACAACAAGCCCACAGGCGTGAAGGGCATTTATGTCCGCCGCGTCGTCGTGACCTCCACGATGGGGCCGGGCGTCCACGTCAACAGCTAATCCCTGAGACGACTATGCAAAAACGGGCGAGAAATTGGTCGCCTGTTTTTGATTCTTATGGGGAAACGATTTGAAGTAATCATTCAGCTATCCTTGCGACAAAGGCCATTGTAGGGGCGCGATATATCGCGCCCTGATGATTTGTAGGGGATTCAACCTGGGCAGGATGTATCCTGCCCCTACAAACCCACGATTCTCACGGATGGGTAAATTATTACGAATTATTACGGTTTGAAGACACATGAGGTTATCAATAGGTCACAGCGCTTTTGTAGGGGCGACCCATGGGTCGCCCTGTTTTTTCGTATGAAGTCTTTGCCCCTTACACCTCGCGCAGAATTGTCTGGCGCTTGTCTTCATATTCCGTCTCGGTTATCAAGCCCTGCTCGTAGGCGTCTTTGAGCACCTTGAGTCGATCAGCCAGCGTCCCGCCTGCCCCAGACATCACCATGTGAAAGGCATTGGGAGCGGCCCCGAAGTCTTGCAGCGCAGATTTGACATCTTCCTCCGTGAGCGTCCCCGCTGCGTGAGTCGCTTTGAGCGTTTTTAGACGTTCGACCAGCGGCCCTAATCCTTCAATTCCCACATCAGACATGACCACGCGCACGCCTTTGGGATCGCCATTGGTTGAGACACCAAAGCCTTGCAGCATTGCAGCGCTGCTGATCTGAGCGGTTCTTCTGGCGACGCTGGTTGCACCGCTGATGATGCTAAGAATGCCGAGCAGCAGCGGCCCGACGAATGCCAGCAACCCGATCAGAATAGATCCATCGCTCACATCGCGTTTCAGATTTTCGTTGATACAGAAGAATTGGGCGCTGTAGCTTGTGCCGCCTTTGGAACCAGTCGCGGTATGCCGCTCCACACGCAGGGTTTCGCCTTTTTCGCACAGCACGCTTTGAAAGAATGCGCCCACACTTGGTATATTTTCAAGCGGTGTCATTGCGGGCATGATAGCGACCACAATAAGCGCCATGACCGCGATAAAAATCAGCAGCAGTCCCCATCCAATGCGTTTCATCATACCCCCAAACCTATCGTCTAAGATAAGCATAGCAGGGCTGGGTATCCAGAGAAGGAAATAACTTGTGTCGGTTATAAGGGTCTGTAGGGACAAGGCCCGCCTTGTCCGAATGAGGGGACACGATATGCAGCTCACCACACCTCGTCTGCGATCACGCCCGCCTGATACTGTGTATAGACCACGACAGACAGCGAACTCTTGCCGAGCCACATCTCAATCAAGGGTAGGATTTCAGGCCGCTC
>DAOTUR010000484.1:0-6405 GCA_034436915.1 Anaerolineae bacterium | reverse complement strand
GACAGCGCTCGGCAAAGTCACGGCATCGCACAAACATCTCAAGACGCTTCACCACTCTGACGGCTACACTTACCAGAAAGGACAAGGCGCTATCCCTCCCCATGCCTAAAGGCAGGGGTATCCCGCGCCGATTCGATGATTTTGTGGCAAAGCAGCGGACGAGGCAGGCCTCGTCCCTACTATTTTGACCCGTAGGGACACGGCCTGCCGTGTCTACACCTTCGGGCGACTCATGAGTTGCCCCTACACATGACGATGCTGACCTGTCATCACATCGCCAAAACGCGAAATCCCTACGAAATATCCTCTAACTCTTTGAGAATCTTCTCGGCGATTTTGAGCAGAGGCGCAGCGAGGATAAATTCTGCCTGCAACCACGCCAGGTCACGAAAGCGGCTGTTCTCCCAGATGATGGCCTGCCACATGTCGAGCGCATCATCCGTCTGGCCCGTCGCATACAGCGCGATGCTCTGGCCCGCCTGGGCGTGGAGATCGCCCGGCATCTTGTAGAGTTCTAACTGCTGGAATCTCTCCAGCGCCAACGCATAATCACCCTGCACGAAGGCGATCTGCCCCTGCAAGCCGAGCGCATCGGCAAAGGCCCCATCAAGCGCCAGCGCCTTGTCACTCTCGGCCTGCGCTGTCTCAAGATCGCCGCGCAGCAGATACACAAGCCCGCGATTGCTGTAGTAACCCGCATACTCGCGCAGACTTAGCGCCTTGTCCTGATCGGCCAGCGCCTTATCCATCTCGCCCAACGTCAAATACACCACGCCGCGATTGGTGTAGGCCGACGGGCGGTTGGGATCAGCCCGGATGGAGGCATTCAAATCTTCCAATGCCTTATCGAAATCATGCAGATTGTGGTAGCACACCCCGCGCATCTCATGACACAGCGCTGGCTCATGCCAGAACTTGAGAGCAACGGTATAGTGCTGCACCGCTGCCGCGTACTGTTCCAGTTCATAATGGGCATAGGCTTTTAAGCGGTGCAGACTGGCCTCCAACGGCTGCTGCATCAGCGCCTCATGAAAATCGCCAGCGGCCTTCTCGTACTGCTCCTGCTTGAAATAGGCCACACCACGATTGCTGTAAGCGGCGGCGCTGTCAGGATTGATATCAAGCGCGGCATTGCAATCATCAATACCGCCTGCAATATCGTTAAAATGATGGATCCGCAGCACAGCCCGATTGATATAGGGTTCGGGAAGCTGCGGCGCAAAGGCAATCGCCTGCTCAAAATCGCGGAATGCGCCCGCCGCATCGCCTGCCTTTATCTTAGTCTGTCCCGATTTGCACAATTCAGCGGCACGTTGCAGTGCCTTATTGGATGATGAGGCCACAGTTCATATCCCTGCCAGAGTCGATGAGACAATGATACAATATGCGCCTATGAAGACTATAGATCTGCGTCCCCTCTTTGTGTTTCTGACAGCGGTTGGATTGGCTGCCTGTCAACCCACGAGCGCTCTGCCAACAGCGGCGGCTTTGCCTTCGCAGGTCGTGGCCGCAATTCCGACGACAGCCGCCGCGCCGAGGCTTGTTGAGTCGCCATTGGCTGCGCAAGCGTTGCCCGCCACCTGGACGCTAACACCGACGGCCACTCTGACAGCGACAGTCACATCGACAGTGACGGTGAGCGTGATGCCAAGCGCCACCATCACCGATACGCCGACCAGCACGCCCACGCCCATCCCGACGATGGATCCGCTGGATCGCGCCCGCACCAGCCTTGTGCTCGATCTGGAAGCGCGATTGACCGATCTGCCGCCGGGCGGCTTCATTGCATCGCCTGTGGCAATGACGACGCTCTTCCCAGCGATCACGCCGCAAGACCCGAACGCGGCCAATGGCACACCCTCCGTGATCCTCATTCCCAGCGGCGGCAATGCAGTAACTCTGCCAACGGTCATGCCTCAGACCACCTTCGCCTGCTCATATGGCCCGTCGGGTGGGTTTGCCACTGTCTATAACACCAATCCTGATCTTGCATCTGTTCTCGGCTGCGCGACGAACCCCACACCCGAATCGATTCAGGCCGCTGTGCAGCCGTTTCAATTGGGCTTGATGGTGTGGCTCAATGGCACGATTTACGTGTTCCGCGCCACCGACAATATTTTTACAGTCTATCCCGATACGTTCAGCGCGGGCGTTGACCCTGAAACCAGCAGCGAGACGCCGCCCGCAGGCTTTCTCACGCCCATGCGCGGCTTCCTCAAGGTGTGGAGCGGCAACCCAAGCGCCCATGAGCTGGGTTGGGCGCTCCAGGCTGAAGCCGGTTCACAGGCCACCGTTCAGCGCTTTGAGCGCGGCCTCATGATCGCCATTCCAGGCCGCCAGGATATCCTGGTGCTGATGAACAGCAGCGGCAGCATCCAGAGCGGCACATGGCGCTCTGTGATTGGGCAATTTTAGCGGTTTGCGACCTCTCAAATGTCGAGAAGCGACGTGGTTTGGCCTGCCGTATTTTCATTTGAGGTGGGATTATCGTAGGGGCGACCCATGGGTCGCCCCTACAAAAACGCTGCACACATACATCTGTAAAACCCTCCAAATCCACTGACATGATTGAGCCTATGACCAAGATCACGCAGCATCTTCCGCCTTCGCCCAACAGCTACCGCGCCCAACAGATCGTCATGGCGGGTCTGCTGGCGGCCATGATCTTTGCTGTCCTGGGACTATTTGTCCTGGCGCTGCTCATCCCCGCGCCGTTGATTGGACTGATGAGCCTTTTCATGGCATTTCTCACCGCCCCTGTCGCCATGCTGTTGAGCATATCGCCGCCTCTTATCATTGATGAGGACGGTCTGACCATCGCGCCCTTCTGGGGAGCACCTCAGCGCATTGCCTGGGATGAGATTGTCGCCATGCAGCCCTATCCCCTGCTGCCGCAGCCGGAGCAGGAGACAGAGTGGCGCATCATGCGCGGACGCAAGCGCTACCGTGCGGCTGAGGGGTATATGCTGATCATCCCACGTTTGCCCATGCGCTATCGCGTGGCGGGGTTTTTCGCGGGCGTGCGAGGAAAGCCTCTCATTGCCTTCACCAACCGCGCTCACAGCGATTATGACACGCTGCTCCAGCGAGTACAGGCACATATCAGTTCATAGGTTAATCTTCACAATTAGGAAAAGAGCAAGAAAGCCCCTTTCCCCCATGTTCGCTCTCATGCGTCACAGAATCGTGGCAGACGATGGCAAACGGGTCGTTATGATTGACCGCTGGGAGCGCACGACGGGGACATGTTCGGGGTGGGGCAGTGTCAAACGATGGTGCTTAAAGATCGTGTCCTTAAGTGTGAGCGTTGCGGTCTTGAACTGGATCGAGACCACAACCCTGCCAAGAATATTGTTGAGGCGGGGCATCGCCTCATGCTGTCTCAGTCGGAGGAAGCCCTTGCGTCACACACGGCATCCGGCGTTCACGGCAGAAGCCCCCGCCTCTGGGCGTGGGGAGTATATCACTTGAGACCCTCCCCTATTCGTGATATGATCTGATGAACGACCCATACACAGACCCCTCATACCTCATGCACAATGACCTCACGCAGAAGGGCCAGCAAACACGCCAGCATATTCTTGCGACGGCTGTGCGACTCTTCATGACGCAAGGGTATGATGCCACGACGATGCGTGATATTGCAGCGGCGGCAGAATGTTCTCCGGGCCTGACCTACCGCTATTTCGCCCAAAAAGAAGCGCTTGTCGTCGCGTTGTATGAAGACCTCGCCACCGAAACACTGGTGTTTTCTGACAGCCTCGCCTTTATGAATATGGCTGAACGCTATCACATAGTGATGGAGCATAAACTGACACAGGTCACACCCCATCGGGCCGCTCTGACCGCCCTGTTCTGTGCGGTGATGCAGCCCAACAACACGCTGAGTGTCTGGGGACGTAACAGCACAGATAGCCGCGATAAAATGCTAGACGTGTTTACGCATGTGGTGAATGGGGCTACCGATAAGCTGAATGAGCGCGTTGCATCCAGCATGATCACGCTGCTCTATGCCTTCTATATTCTCCTGATGATGTTCTGGTCATATGATCGCACGCCTGAGCATCGCGCCACCAGGCTCATGCTCGACTTTATGCGTGAGGCCCTCAAGATTGTGCGGCCCATGATGTTGATGCCCGTCATCACGAAGGCCATTATCCGTCTGGCCGAAATTCTTGCGCTGGTGTTCGTCAATCCGCCGCAGACTGGCGGGAGCGATGGCCTCAACGGAGATGGCTCACCGCGCCAGAGCCTGAACCATCTCTCTCTCGATATTACGGTGCCATCTGCGCCTTCCCCCGGCATGATCCCGCTTGATCATGTTGTTCCGGCTGGTCATTCCGGCGACACATACTCACCGAATGCGACTATGCCAGACGATGCGCTTGATCAGAATGGCAGCAAGACCGCCAGATCGAAAAAATTAAACTCATAAATCCACTATTTTCTGGGCCTGTGCGTAATACCCTTGCCCCTGTCCTCATCTGATCGTTATGATGAGTGCGTCTTCTCTGCAACACAGTCTGGGAGTAACCTCGTGACCAATACCATTCCGACGGATCAAATTCCGGTGACATCTACGGATGAGTGGCAGCCTGATCCTAACAATCCGCGCCGCCGCCCGCCCTGGATTCGCGTCAAAGCGCCGATGGGCGAGACGTATGAGCAGGTGCGCGACCTCATGCGGAGCAAATCGCTGCATACGGTGTGCGAAGAAGCCCAATGCCCGAATCTGGGCGAATGTTGGGGACGCGGTACGGCCACATTTTTGATGATGGGCGATACCTGCACGCGCTCCTGCGGCTTCTGCGATATCAAGACCGGGCGGCCCTCACCCCTGGATTGGGCTGAGCCGAATCGCATTGCCGAGAGCGTGCGGGCGATGAATTTGCAGCATGTCGTCATCACGAGCGTGAATCGGGATGATCGCCCGGATGGTGGATCGCCCATATTTGCGATGGTGATCCGCCGTATTCGCCAGCTTCAGCCAGGGTGCAGCATCGAAGTCCTGATCCCGGATTTTAAGGGCAGCGAAGTGGCCCTCAAGATTGTGATGGATGCCCAGCCGGAAATTCTCAATCACAATGTTGAGACGGTGCCGCGTCTGTTTAAGAAGGTGCAGCCGCAGGATCATTATGAGTGGGCGCTCAAGACGCTGGAGAACGCCAAGAAGCTTGATCCGCTGGTGCTGACCAAGAGCGGCATCATGCTTGGTCTGGGCGAGGAAAAAGATGAAGTGCTGCAAACCATGCGCGATATGGCGAATATCGGCGTGGATATTCTGACGCTCGGCCAATATTTGCAGCCGAGCAAGAAGCATCTGCCTGTGGAGCGATTCTGGACGCCGCAGGAATTTGCCGAGCTGCGCGAAGAAGGGCTGGCGATGGGCTATAAGTGGGTCGAGAGTGGCCCACTCGTCCGCAGCAGCTACCATGCCGATGAGCAGGTGCGGGCACTGTCGAAGCTGAACTACATTTCGCTGCGGGCGCAGACGGCAAAATAACCCCTCACCCTAAATCCCTCTCCCACAAGGGGAGAGGGACTTTGACATAGAACGCTTGAAACGGGCGTTTGCCCCACGATCACCCCACGACAGGACACGAATGCCTCGTGTCCTGTTTGATTCTGGGTAAGATGATCGGATAGCAACGGACGAGGCAGGCTTGGACGAGGCAGGCCTCGTCCCTACATATCGCATTTTGCGAGGTGATTTATGCTTCCACGCTGGCTGATCAATTTTCGTGCGATGGCTCTGGCCTGTGCTTTTGCAGCGGCCTTTGTGCCGATAGCAACCTACATCACGGATGACAAACGCGATTGGCTGTGGATTCATATTGGCGTGAACATCGCGGCCTATATTGCGGTGGCGCTGACGACGATTTACACAACGGTGCATCTGACGCAGCAGGATCACAACAAATTCTCGGTCCCGGCATATTGGGCAAATAACGTCGTGATGCGGACGTGGTATCTGGGGGTGAAGAAGACATGGCGCTGGCATGTGGCGGCAGCAGTAGGGCGCTTGGGGTTGGCGCTGGCTTTGGCGCAGCATTTGCATATTGTGATGATAAATGGCCCCATAGAATATCGTGTCTCTCAATTCCAGGGCATTTTGAACCAGTTTATGTATTACAGCTATAACACAGATGTCGTCACAAAACCGATTGTGCGCTCACAGTGGGAAACTACACTTATTGGCCTTGTGGTTATGTGTGTATTTGCTGTTTTAGAAACAGGTTCCCTCACTGCATTTACGCTTGTTATCCACACGGCAAAAATGAAATTCTTCGTAACTGCTCAGGCAGGCAAAAGTGGCAGAACAACCATGATCTGAGATAAATTTAGGCCATGAACGAACCTCTTGATGTAACCCAACTCCAAGCCCTCGATAAGGACAGCCTGATT
>DAOTUR010000483.1:0-6040 GCA_034436915.1 Anaerolineae bacterium | reverse complement strand
GGCTTTTCTCCCTCTCCACGCAGTGGGGAGGGCCAGGGAGGGGTTTTAGTTATAGATGCGGAACTGGAAGACCAGATTGCCGCCCGATGTGGCCTCACGAATTTCCAGGATGCCGAACTTAAGCCCGCCGTCGGTCTGCACCCCCACCAGCGCCCCAAACGGCACAGTGGTCAGCGGCGCATTGGTCAGCGTTGCCGAGGTCGAGACAGCATCACGATGTGCCTGATCGAAATTGCCAAAGCCGCTCAACAGCGTCAGATTGGTTGTCCCCACTGGAATGAGAGCGCCATTCTGCCACTGGATATCCGGCGTGCCGTTGTCCAGCGAGATGACATTGCCATTGGCGACGGTCAGCGTTCCTGTGCCATTGACGGGCAGCAGCGCCGCATCAGCCACATACAGATACGGGAAGAGATTGTTGGCCTCACCCGCCGCGCCTTCAGGAATCTGCTGATTCAGATCCGTCACAATGACGATATTCTGCGGGCCGGTGGGGCCTGTCAGCATCCCCGTCAGATTGACACTGGTTTGCTGGCCTGCGGGCAAGCCGGGGACGTTCACGGCGGAGTAGACGCCGCCCGGTTCCAGGGTCGAGGCCACCGCGAAGGGGCCAGCATCCAGCAAGCCCTGGTTGCGGATCGTCACGGTCACATTGAACGGCACACCGATGAACAGACGTGTTGGCAGGACGGAGAGAATCACCAGATCGGCCTGCGGTGCGGGCGTCGATGTGGCGGTGGCAGGCAGCGGTGTCGGCGTCGGGGGCGGGGTGATGAGCGGTACGGTGTTGAGATTGCCGAACGTGGAGAGGATATCCCGCGAGAGCCAGCCTTGCGTGCCACGCACATTGATGACGACCCAGGTCAGATCAGCATTGGCCCCAACGACCTGATACTGCTCATCTTTACGCACCTGGGCGATGATGTCGTAGTATGTCGCTGGGCCGCTGCGGACATTCTGGATGTTCCGCAAAATCGTCACAACAACCCCTTGCGGCGTGGCTGTGGCAGCAGGCGTAGCAGTCACAAGGATGGGCGGCTCACCTGTCGGCGCAGGGATCACACTTTGATCCTGGCGCACGCCCGCGACATATTGGGCCAGCGCTTGTTGTCCGCCGTCTGTTGTCGTCTCGTAGACATAGACGCTTTCAATCGTCTCGCCACCTGTGAGCATGGCGGACGTAAACAAGCCCTGTGCTCCGGCGAGGCCGCTGATTTGCAGCAGATTGGTCTTGAGCTGGCCGGGGCTGCCGATGGCCTGGGCAATCATATAGATACCATCATAGGCGGCGGCTTCAATCGGCGTGGGGGCTGCGCCATATTCACGCAGGAAATCGAGCGTGAAGCGTTCGCTGCGGGCGATGAGCGAGCCGTATGAGAAGGTGGTTGCGCCGAGAATGCCGCCGCGCTGTACTGCGGGGACAGCATTCAGGAAGACAGGGTCCCAGGCGTTGTTATAGGCCAAGATACCCGTCCATCCTACCGCCCGCAGTTGGTTGTAGACCTCAGCAGCGGCATCCGGCGGGCCATAGACCACGACAACATCCGGCCTGGCCGTATTGATTTCGCCTGCAAAGTCGCTTAACTGCGTGCCTGATTCCAGGATGAAGCCTTTAGGAGCGCCCACACCCAGACGGGCCAGCGCATTGGTGAAGCCCACCACGCCCACTGTGCTCTCAAGATCAAGCTGGACGGTGGCAATATTTGTGATCTGCACATCGCGCACGATGTAATCGGCCAGCGCTTCACCGATGCGCCCTTCTGAGGCACGGATACGGATGATGCGATCACTCGTGTCCAGCAACGTTAGCGTGTCATCCGTTGCCGGAGTGAGGACGGGAACCTGGAGCGAGAGCAGCAGTTGGAGATTGTTTTGTACGAGCGTGGATGATTGAGGCCCGATAACAGCGATCACGCTGGCTTGATTGATGTTGGCAACGGCAGTTTTCATGCGATCAGGCGACTGCGACACCAGTTCAAGGGCAAACTGCGTGCCATCCGCGCCTGTGACGCCGCCCAATGAGTTAATCTGATCAACGGCGAGCTTCGCGCCGCGCAGCAGCGGGCCGTTGGCCTGATCGAGAATACCAATGCGAAACAGGGGCTGACTTTGCGCTTGAAGGCCAAGCACAATGACTGTCCCCAGGAACCAGAGCATCATTACCGCACTGAGAAGGCGGCGCGTAGAACGAGGTCGTTGCATAAGAAGTATCTCCCATCATAAAGAATGCTGCATTCTTCCAATCCTTGCTTAATATTGAGTATAGGGCGGGCAGCTTAGGAGGACAATGTGAGGCGCATAAGACTCAGCGAGTCTTTATGTGCGGCCTAGAGCGTGCTTGCTTTTTGCTTCCACGATTACTATACTCAAACCATTAACTTGGTTAAGTCGAACGGGATTTGGGCCTTTCATGCAGCGTGAACGGGTGACAGATACAATTTATGTCTTCACCAGCGATCTGTATGTTCAGGTAACAGCAGGTCTCATTGTGACGTCAGCGGGCGCGGTGCTCATTGATACCCTGCTGTATCCCGAAGAAACGCTGCAAATTCGCCGTTTTGCCGAAGATCGCTTGCACACACCCGTTCAATATGTGATCAATACGCATCATCACGCCGATCATACCCTGGGGACATACCTCTTTCCGGGAGCGGTGGTCATCGGCCATGCGCTGTGTCGTTCTCTGCTGGACACACGCGGACGTGACAGCCTCGCCCGTATGCAGGCCACATCGCCTGAATTGGGCGATCTGCGCGTGGTGCTGCCGGGCATGACCTTCACAGATCGGCTGACGTTTAGCCTCGGACATCACACACTGCATCTGTGGGCGGCTCCTGGTCACAGCGTTGACTCGATTGTATGTCTGGTGGAGCAGGAACAGATTCTCTTCGCGGCGGACGCGGTCATGCCCCTGCCCCATTTTGTCGATGGGTCAGCGACAGATTTGCAGGCCACTCTGACCGATCTGCGGACGGTCAATGCGGAGGCGATTGTGCAGGGACACGGCGAAGTCATTTTGCGCGGCGAAATCGAGGCCAAGCTGATGAGTGATCTCAAGTATCTGGAGCGCGTGCAGGATGCGGTACGTCAGGCGCTGGCCGCACCAGGGCATCAGGTTGAGCGGCGTCTGGCGAATATCTCGCTGGAGAGCTGTGGCAAGCAGGCCACCCTGCTCAATGGGGCGGCCCATCGACTGC
Source organism: Anaerolineae bacterium (assembly GCA_034436915.1). Lineage (GTDB taxonomy): Bacteria > Chloroflexota > Anaerolineae > Aggregatilineales > Phototrophicaceae > JALHOR01. The sequence continues at coordinate 2,843 of DAOTUR010000483.1, read as the reverse complement.
ACCAACAAAATATCCAATCATTAATAGCAATGCATCGTGAGTCATCACCGATGCCGATAGAACAGAAGGACATGACACATGGCTGAGGAAATCAATTATCTTACGGCTGACGGCAAGGCTGATTTGGAGAAGGAACTTCAGGAGATGCGCGATATTCGCTTTCCTGAATTGGGGCGTCGTCTGAAGGAAGCCGTTGAAATGGGCGACCTGAAAGAAAACGCCGATTACCACGACACCAAAGAGAAGATGGGCTTGATGCAAGGCGAGATTAAGCGCCTGGAAGCCATTCTGCGGACAGCCGTCGTCATTGAGAATGATGGCTCCAGCGAAGATGTGCGAATCGGCTCCACCGTCACAATCCGCGATCTTGAGACCAAAGAAGATGAGCGCTATACCATCGTTGGCCCGGCGGAAGCGAACCCGATGGTGGGTCGTATCTCACAAAAAAGCCCGATTGGGGCCGCGCTGTTAGGTCGTCGCAAGAAAGACAAGGTTAAGGTTGAGACGCCCGGTGGCACAATGACCTTCCAGATCGTGAAGATTGAGTAGCAATTGAACGAGTTAACCCCTCACCTCTTATCCTCTCCCACAAGGGGCGAGTAGGTGCAAAAAAGCCCCTCTCCCGCACAGCGGGAGAGGGGTTGGGGTGAGGGTGAAACACAAAAATCGGGCCTTCTCAGCCCGATTTTGCGTTTTTATCTGTTTGATTTAACGACCACTGCCGAGCGGCGTAAAGTCACCCGTATTGCCGAAGGGATCATCCTCATCGCCAAAGCCGGGCGCAGCGGGCGGCGGCGCGGACGGATGCAGCGGCTGCACAGGCGCTTGGCGCGGCATGGGCGGCGGATCAAACTGCATGTTGTCGTAATCGCTCAACGGGCGGCTCTGGGCGGGCGGCAGCGGCGCGGGTGCAGATGGGCGCAGCGGCGCAGCAGGCGGTGGATCAAATTGGAGATCGTTGTAATCGCTCATCGGACGAGCCGGAAGAGGCGCAGGCGGCAGTGGAGCCATCGGGCGCGGGGCGGGCGGCGCATCAAATGTCAGCGGAGCCACTGCGACAGGGGCGGGTGCAGACACGCCTGCGCCCATTTTCGATTTATCCCAGGCTTGCATCTGCATATTGAAGTTTTCGAAACGCCCATCCTGGGCTACCGTGACAGCAGGCAGCTTGGCCTGAAGACGCAGTTTCTGTGTCTCCAATGTTACGACAGTCCCCGGCTTGGCGACAATGATATCTTCGTTAGGATTCTCAACTGAGTCTTCCACAGCCGCACGAATGGACGGGTTGCCATAAGCGGTTTCTGTGATGAGGACTTTCTTGAGATTGACCTGATCGAACATATCGAACAACCAGACCTCAACTGCTGTCGGATCGGGATCAACTGCTTCCGCGATGACGGCCCCACACTGGCCCAGGAATTCACCTGTTTTCAGCTCAATCTCGCTCGATTCATCGAAGCTACGGCCTTTGCTGTAGATGTAGAGGGCCTGCATCACAGGAGCACCAAAAGCATCACCGCGCCCTTCGGATACTGCTACTAGACGGTCTTTTTCTTCTTGTTCTCTGAGTTTTTTGCCCGCGTCTTGCTGCTCTTTTATACGCTGGCGATCTGCGGCTGAGGCAAGTCGCTTGGCACGATCCTGGGGATTCCGCGCCTCGTGAATGCGCTGAATAATCGGCGCAATCAGATTGTCATAGATCAGCAAGCGCCATACGACCACCAGAATCGGCGTGGCGACAACAATGATAATGATCGGAAGGAGCAGGCTGATCAAATCATCAACGATGCCACGCGGTTTGACAGGTTCGGGCGTATCCGAGGCCACAATCGTATCGGTGAGCGGCTTGAGCGATTGTAAGGCCGAGGCATCCGCCGCATCAATATTCGGGTCTTGCAGCATCCGATTGACGGCAGAGGCGGGATCAGGCACAGCCAGCAGAAGCGGCTTGGCGCGTTCATCCGGATAGAATGTCTGCGTATCATGGGCGACAGCGACGGACTTGATCCATGCATCCTGCGCGATCTGGCTCATTTGGTTGGGGGTGGCATCGTAGAACTGAACAGGCTTAATTGCCCATCCCCAGATCAGGCCAATGATGAGGCCGACGATGAGCAGGATCACCGTTTGTTTGGTGGGCATACTCGGTTCGAGGACGATTTTGTACAGCCCGTTGTACGAGTCCTCAATATAGCTCAGGATCGGGTTGCGACGGGCAGGGGGTTTCCCGGCGGGTGGAGAGGCTGGTTGACCCGTCGGCGCTTGGCCCTGTAGACTCATCCGCGTGATGCCTTTCGTTAGGAATAATTCGCAATCAGTTTTATTGTATCCATAACAAGCCGCGCGGCAACAGCGGGCGCGTGTGTTGGCTTTAGAGGAGTGTGAGCGCTCCCCACGCCTAAACGCAGAGGCTTCTGCCGCACGCACGGGCCTGACTGCGCCCTACGTTATGCGACACGGGCGCGTCCCGCCCAATTTGTTGGTTGGTCTTATAGGCGGCGGGCCTTTATGCCGTCTTCCGCCAAGACACACTTTGTCTCGCTTCCCTGATTTTACGTGCGAAAAGACTTTACCGCACAACTGCTCTCAATCCTGTTAAGGTGCTGGCACAGGTTAACCAATCGGGCCTCAGAAGTCAAGTTTTACGCTTCTATCTCCATGTCTAAAGCCAGGGGTCTTACGGCATTTTTCCGATAACGAAGATCGCAGCAGGGCGCAAAAAGGATCGCCGGGAACCGATAGGCAAAAGGTCATTGATAGGGTGTGAGCGTGGTAGGAATTTGCTTTCAATCCTCTCCCCAACCCCTCTCCCACAAGGGTAGAGGGGCTTTTATGTCGTGTTT
>DAOTUR010000482.1:0-12057 GCA_034436915.1 Anaerolineae bacterium | reverse complement strand
TAACCTCTCGCTGGCCTGTCATGACTGTAATAAAAAGAAAGGCACACAGACTGCCGCTGAGTTTGGCTATCCCGAAGTCCAGGCAAAGGCCAAACAGCCTCTCAAGGACGCCGCTGTGGTGAATGCGACATGCTGGGCCTTGTTTGAGCGGCTCAAGCTCACGGGCCTGCCCGTTGAAAGCGGAACGGGCGGACGCACCAAGTTCAATCGCTTCTCGCAGGGCTACCCGAAAGCCCACTGGATTGACGCGGCGTGTGTGGGCGAAAGTGGCGGCGCGGTCAAACTCTCAATGACTCATGTCCCCCTTTTGATCAAAGCCACGGGCCGCCAGATGATTCTGCCTGATAAATACGGCTTCCCGCGCACGACGGCTAAGATCAGCAGCAGCGCCTACGGGTACAAAACAGGCGATTTGGTTCAAGCGATTGTGCCAAGCGGGAAACACGCCGGCACGCATATCGGGCGGGTGGCGATCCGCAAGCGGCCGTCATTTGCTCTAAAGGGATTTGACGTCCATCCCAAGTATCTCAAGGCGCTTCACCGCTCGGACGGTTACAGCTATTAGAAAGAAGGTACGCCTTTCCCCACCGGGTTAAAACCCGGTGTCCCCGGGCGAACATTTTATGGGCAATCTCCAGGCGGCACGAGTGGCACTGGACGGGTTATCAATTGGGGATGCTTTTGGCGAGAATTTCTTCAGTGTGGCAGGTGGCGGGCAATTGGCACAGCAGATATTGCCTGATGCGCCCTGGCCCTACACTGATGATACCAATATGGCATTGTCGATTTACGAGACGCTGCGACGGCATCAATTCATTGCGCCCGATGAACTCGCCCTGAGCTTTGGCGAACACTATGACGTGGGACGCGGTTATGGGTCAGCGATGCATCGTTTGCTGCGCCTGTTCGCGGAAAGCCATTCCTGGACGATTGCCAGCCAATTGTTTGAAGGACAGGGGTCTTATGGCAACGGTGCGGCTATGCGAATCGCGCCGCTTGGGGCCTATTTTGCCGATGATCTCGCGGAGGTAGTGGAGCAGGCCCATATCTCGTCCCTCGTCACGCACACCCACTCTGAGGGCGTGGCAGGCGGAATCGCGGTGGCAGTGGCGGCGGCCTGTGCCTCTCGCTTGCAGGGGACACTCGCGCCGAGCCGCCCTGAGTTCTTGCAGATGATTCTGCCGCATGTGCCTGCCAGCGAGGTGAAGCAGGGCATTGCGCGGGCTGCAACCCTTCAGACCAAGCATGTCGCGCATGTGGCGTCGATGCTTGGCAACGGCAGCATGATCAGCGCCCAGGACACGGTGCCGTATGCCCTGTGGTGTGCTGCCTCGCATCTGGATGATTATGAAGCGGCGCTGTGGTTGACCGCCTCCGGCTTTGGTGATATTGATACCAACTGCGCCATTGTTGGCGGCATCGTTGCGTGCTACGTAGGCGCGGCGGGCCTGCCGCAAGAATGGCTGTCACGGCGCGAATCGTTGCCAGAATGGGCCTTAGAATCATGAGATATGTTCTTCTGATCGTTGTTTTAGGCTGCCTGTCAGCACCGATGTGGGCGCTGACAGGGGATTCAGAGCTATACGGTCTATTGTCAACGATCCCCGGCTGAAGCCGGGGGTCGTTGACTTGGGACATGCGGCATTTTATCGCTGACGGACTGTCAATTTCGGGTGCTTAATATTGAAACCGGAGAAGATGTGCCTCTCAGCGCCACAATCATCGCGTAGAAATGATCAGGCTTGTCCTTCAGCCTTGTTCCGCGCCTGAACTCCCACAAAGAGAACCTTGAGCGAGAGCAGCGCGCATTTCATACGATTTGGGCTGAGCGACAGGCCTACAAGGTCAAGCACTTCCTCGTGCGTGAGATGGCCTGCTTGTTCCAGTGTCATCCCAATGAGCTTTTCCCCGAGCATGGAGGCAGACGCCTGACTGATGGCACAGCCGTGCCCCTCCCATCCCACCGCTTGAATCACTGTTTGATCATCCCAGCGCAGCGTCAGATGCAGCGAATCGCCGCAGAGAGGGTTTTCTTCGGCATGGTCAAGATCAGCGGGGTCCAGCAGCCCCCAATGACGCGGATCATGAGCATGATCAAGAATTTGTTCACGGTAAAGATCAGAGAGATCAGACATAACATCCTCACACAAAAATCAAAACCAGCGGAGATTTAAGCCGACAGATTCTAGAGGGAGGCTAAACCTGCACGCTTACGTTCCTCGGCATAATCACTCGGAGTGTCAATATCGCGCAAGATGCTGTCGCTGCCGATCTCAACACGAAAAACGGCTTGGGGCGATGCCGCGAAAAGGGCACGCGGGGCCGCATCGTCGGGGAGATGGCAAATGGCATCCCAATGGGCCATATCAAACAGGATCGGGTGTCCGCGTTGCCCGTCAAATTGGGGTGCGACAATAGTTCCTTTGCCATCCCAATAGGCCTGCACAACAGATTGAATGGTCGTTATTTCAATCTGCGGTTGATCGCCCAGAACGACGAGAGCGCCCTGTATTGTCTGATGCTCCTGGAGATGTCGTAACCCCGCTTTTAAGGAGGAGAGCATGTCATAGGTGGTGTAATCAGGATTATGCACCGTGACAGCCCCGGCCCGCTGTGCGATTTTGGTCACATACAAACCATAGGCTCCAGTGATAACAATGATGGGATCAACCACCTGTGACTTTTGAAGTTGGTCAATGATGTGCTCCAGAATGGTTGTGTTTGGCATCCATTCAAGAAGAACTTTTGCCTGTCCCATGCGTTCCGCTTTGCCTGCTGCGAGGATCACAGATGCAACGCGATTTGTGGCTGAAGAGGACATCGCTGTTTCCTTCACGTGGGCGGATGATCGCTGTCAACGCTAACGCCGAAAAATCGCATTGAGCAGGGAATTCAGCACAAACAAGACTGCGAGTCCAAGCACGATCAAAACTGGAGCGCGGTACGGTTCAGGCACAGTATCCTCATACATATGCTTAAGAATCCCCATGCCAAATTCCATCTGTGAGGGACGACGCACAGCCATAGGGGCCGCATCCAGATTGATGGTCGAAGTGGAAGGCCGCTGCGGAGATGCCCCGGAGTCAGACGAGACCGCAGGCGGCGTGAGAGACTGTGCAATCGGAGTCATCAAATCAAAGGTTTGCTCAATCAGCGCACGGGCCGATGATTCCATCAGACGCTGGCCGACGGCAGCAATACGGCCGCCAATCGTGGCCTCGCCCGAATACTGCACATGCGTGCCGCTATTTTGTTCGGTCAGATTGACTGTGCCCTGTCCCTTTACAAAACCAAGGGTCCCTTTGCCATCAAAATCCATGCGATAACTGCTGGGCACAACGATGTCTGACAGGGTAATGACGCCTGTGAAAGTGCCCTGCATCGGGCCAACTTGAATTTTGACCGCCGCAGTGTATTTGTTCTCACCAATTTGCTCGAGTTTTTCGCATCCAGGAAGAATACGTGCGAGGAATGTCGGATCTTGCAGAACAGTCCAAACGTTGGTTTGGGGAGCCGCAACCTGATATTGACCTTCAAGTTTCATAAAACACTCTTTTTGCCTAAAACTACTTTCGGTATTATACTCAAATATAGCACATTTAATCCGGATATATCACACATTTACTTTTTTATCGAAGGAGGCTAACCACCCGATTATCTCTCCTTACCCGCAGCGAAATAGATTTTTTGGAGCAAAAAATGAAAATATCTGTTACGGTCAACGGGACGCTCTACGAGCGCGACATCGAACCCCGTATGCTGCTTGTTCATTTCATCCGCGAAGTTTTAGGATTAACTGGCACGAATATTGGCTGCGATACCAGTCAATGCGGGGCCTGTACCGTTCACTTAGAAGGACGCTCCATCAAATCGTGTACCTGTCTGGCTGTTCAAGCCGATGGCCGCAGCGTCATGACGATTGAAGGACTTGCCACCAACGGCCAGCTCCATCCCATGCAGGAAGCCTTCTGGGAAAAGCATGGTCTGCAATGCGGCTTCTGCACCCCTGGCATGATTATGGCCGCCATCCTCCTCATCAAAGACAATCCCAACATCTCCGAAGAACAAATTCGTCATGGTCTGGAAGGCAATCTGTGCCGCTGCACAGGCTACCAGAACATCGTTGCAGCAGTGCAGTTGGCCGCTGAAAAATCGAAGGGGGCGTAAGATGGGTGTCGTCGGAACGAGCATTAAACGTCGTGAAGATCCCCGCCTGATCACAGGTGAGGCCAAATATATCGACGATATTCAACTGCATGGCATGATCTATGCCGCCATCCTGCGCAGTCCCTATGGGCACGCACGCATCAAGTCGATCAACACCGACGCCGCCAAAGCGCTACCGGGCGTTGTGGCTGTCTATACGGGCAAGGATTTTGCAGAGCTGCCGAGTATGCCCTGTGCATGGCAGGCGGGTGGCGTCAAAAACAACGTCAACACCCCGTGCGTGCTGGAAATTGATCATGTGACGTTCACGGGAGCAGGCGTAGCGGTGGTTGTGGCCGAAAATCGCTACATCGCCGAAGATGCTCTCGAACTGATCGAAGTCGATTACGAGCCGCTTGATGTGGTTGTGGACGCGAAAAAAGCGACCGAAGAGGGTGCGCCACAGATTCACGAAAACGCGCCGCGCAATATCGCGATGGAATGGTCCGTTGGTGATGTGAGCGCCGTTGACAAAGCCATGAGCGAAGCCGATATCGTAGTGCGTCAGCCCATCATCAATCAGCGCTTGATCCCCACCCCGATTGAGCCACGCGGCTGTATCGCCCAATATATGTCCTCCACAGGCGAATTTACCGTGTGGATGACGTCACAGGCGCCGCATGTCATGCGCCTGCTGATGACAGCGTTTGTATTTGGCATCCCTGAGACAAAAATGCGCGTGATCTCACCGCAAATTGGCGGCGGCTTCGGGGCGAAAATCTTCCTCTATCCTGAATACTGCCTCATAGCGGCGATTGCTCGCAAAACCGGGCGTCCGGTCAAATGGATGGAAACACGCAGTGAAAATTATGTGGCGACCACGCATGGCCGCGATCACATCACCGAACTTGAAATCGGCGCGAAAAAAGATGGTACCATCGTCGCGTTCAAGGTCAAGACCTATGCCAATATGGGCGGCATGTTGTCCACAATTGCCCCTGGCATCCCCACAACGCTGTACGGGCGTATGCTCTCCGGCGTTTACAAAATCCCGAATATCTACTGCCATGTGACCGGTGTCTATACCAACACAGGCATGGTGGATGCCTATCGCGGGGCGGGCCGCCCGGAAGCCACCTACGCCGTGGAACGCTCGATTGATCTGGTTGCCGATGCTCTCGGCCTTGATCCTGTCGCGGTGCGCCGTACCAATTTCATCCCGCCGGAAGCCTTCCCCTATGATCCGATCATTTTGCGCGGCCTGAAATATGACAGCGGCGAATACGACAAGGCCATGACACGCGCCCTGGAGATGTTCGATTACCCTGCTTTCCGCAAAGAACAGGAAGAGGCTCGTGCCCAGGGTCGTTATCTGGGTGTCGGCTTTTCCAGCTATGTCGAGATTTGCGGCGTTGCGCCTTCGGCATGGATTGGCCTGCCCGGTGAAGGCTGGGGCGCAGGCCTGTGGGAGAGCGCCAATGTGCGCGTCCATCTGACGGGCAAAGTCGTTGTGACGACAGGCTCACAGAATCACGGCCAGGGGCACGAAACCAGCATCTCGCAGGTTACAGCCGATGAACTCGGCGTTCCAGTTGAAGATATCCTCGTGCAGCACAGCGATACACAGGGGACGCCGTTCGGTTATGGCACCTATGGCAGCCGCAGCACCGCCGTTGGAACAGTCGCGGTCTACGTGAGTTTGCAGCGCATCAAAGAGAAAGCGCGGGCACTTGGCGCACATCTTCTCGAAGCGGCGATTGAAGATGTCGTCTTTGAGAATGGCAAAGCCTATGTCAAAGGCTCACCGGATCGTGCCAAGACCATTCAGGAGATCGCAGGCGCGGCGGCTCTGGCCTACAATCTGCCTCCTGGCATGGAACCCTTCCTTGATGACACCGCCTACTATGATCCGCCGAACTGTACCTTCCCCTTTGGCACGCACATCTGCGTTGTTGAGGTGGAAAAAGACACGGGATGGGTCACGCTCAAGCGTTATGTGGCGGTTGACGATGTGGGCAACGTCATCAATCCGATGATCGTTGACGGTCAGACACACGGCGGCATTGTGCAGGGCATCGCACAGGCTCTCTGGGAAGGCGCGGTCTATGATGACAATGGGCAGCTTGTCACAGGCTCATTGATGGATTATGCCCTGCCGCGCAGCGATGTTCTGCCGCATTTTGAGCTGGATCGCACTGTCACCCCTTCACCTGTCAATCCGTTGGGCGTCAAAGGCGCGGGCGAAATGGGTACAATCGCCTCAACGCCTGCCGTTGTCAACGCGGTGATTGATGCGCTGAAACCGTTTGGCGTCAAACATGCGGATATGCCGCTGACTCCCCCGAAATTGTGGCAGTTGATGAATGCATCGGAAGGAGCATAAGCCATGCGTCCCGCAGCTCTGAACTATCAGCGTTCAACATCGCTTGATGAAGCTCTGCAAATACTTGCCAGTCATCCTGGCGCAAAACCGATTGCGGGCGGACACAGCCTCATCCCACCGATGAATCTGCGTCTGTCTGCGCCTGAACTCCTGGTTGATATTGGTCGTCTGGCTGAACTCAAGGGCATTCGCGTGGAGGGTGGCAGCGTCATCATTGGGGCGCTCACAACTCATGCTGAAGTCGCGGAATCGGCTGATGTGAAAGCCCATGCCCCGGCCCTCGCCCATGCCGCCAGCCTGATCGGTGATCTACAGGTGCGAAATTGGGGCACGTTGGGCGGCAACATCGCTCATGCTGACCCGGCCTCCGACCCGCCAACAGTGCTGCTGGCATATGGGGCAAAGATTCACGTTGCGGGCGCAAAAGGCCGCCGCGTGATCGCTGCCGGAGATTTTTTCAAGAGCCTGTTCACGACCGATCTGCAAAGCGGTGAGCTGGTCACAGCGGTTGAGATTCTGAGCGTCGGCAGCCTGAAATCCGCCTATGCGAAGATGTCTCACCCCGCCTCGCGCTATGCGATTGTGGGCGTTTGCGTTGTGCTTGGCGTCGAAGGTGGACGCTGTAGCAGCGCCAGCGTCGCAATTGGCGGGGCCGTTGCGAGTGTGGTGCGTTCGCCAAGCGCAGAAGCGGCTCTGGTCGGATCGTCACTTGATGATGCGGCTCTGACAGCCGCTGCCAATGGTCTCAAGAAAGATATTGCAGGTGATGTCATGGGCGATCTGTTTGCACCGGAGCATTATCGCACTGCGATGACCGGGGTGTATCTCAAGCGGGCTGTGAAAGCCGCTCTCGCCTAAGTTTTATCCCGTAGGGGCGCAGCACGCTGCGCCCTTAAACAATGATCGACAATCACGGGCGCAGCACGCTGCGCCCCTACATCATTTATGGTTATCGATCAAACAAAATATCCTCCAAAATTAGAATTGATACGACAATGTTTTCAAGTATTGATGCTCTCCAGAATGCCTTTGCAGAACAGCGTTATATCGCTGAACGCAGCCTTTCAACAATCATTTATCTCGCCCAAAAAATGCACAAACCGCTGTTTCTCGAAGGGGAAGCGGGCGTTGGCAAAACGGAGATCGCCAAAACCCTTGCCACCCTCATGAATGCGCCCTTGATCCGCCTCCAATGTTATGAAGGGCTTGATATCAACACAGCATTGTACGAATGGAATTATGCGGCACAGCTTCTGCATCTGCGGCTCCTTGAGGCTAGTGGTGCAAGCCGAGAAACCATGCAGTCCAGCCTGTTCACACGAAATTTCCTGCACAGCCGCCCGCTGTTGCAAGCCGTTGAGCAAAGCGCACAGGGAATGCCGACTGTTCTTCTCGTCGATGAGATTGACCGCGCCGACGAAGAATTTGAGGCCTTTTTGCTGGAACTGCTGTCCGATTTTCAGGTCACGATTCCCGAACTCGGCACGATCAAGACCGATCATCCGCCGATTGTGGTCATCACCTCCAACCGCACGCGCGAAATCCATGATGCCCTCAAACGGCGCTGTATTTATCACTGGATTGATTATCCAAGCTTTGAAAAAGAGTTGGCGATTGTTCGTGCCCGTGCGCCCCACGTCCCTGACAGTCTCGCACGGCAGGTCACAGCCTTTATTGGTGAGCTGCGGCGCATGGAGTTGTTCAAAGCACCGGGCGTTGCGGAGACAATTGATTGGGTTACGGCGTTGATTGCCCTTGATCAAACGGCACTCAGCACGGATGTCATCCGTGATACGGCCGGGGTGATCCTCAAATATCAGGATGATATTGAAGCGGTCATCGCCCATGATTTGCTATCAGCGATGTTGGATCGAGCCACAGCGATTGCGGATTCGGTGTAAATCATGTCTGCCGAAATTGATATCGCCATCGAGAGTCGGGGCAAGCTGATCGAGAATCTGCTGTTGTTCGGGCGCTTGTGCAAGCTGCTCGGTATGCATGTCACACCCACCAGCATGATTGAAGTCGCTCAGGCGCTTGATCATATCTCCCTGGGCCACAAAGCAGATTTTTATTTTACGCTGCGGGCCTTGATGGTGCATCACAAACGCGATCTTCCCCTGTTTGACAAAGCCTTTAAGGTCTTCTGGAAGACACCCGGCGAAAAACGTCCCATCTTGAATCCGCCGCCGCCCAAAGAATGGAACTCAAAGCGTAAACTCCAGTTTCTTCCGCCACTCGATGCGCTGCCTGAGCAGCAGCTTGATCCTGAGAGCGAGGCAAAGTTTATCGCCATTGTCCCCACGCACAGCACGCTTGAAGTGCTGCGCCACAAAAACTTTTCGGATATGTCGCCTGAAGAATTGATGGCCGCCAAACGACTCGTGTCGGAACTCTCATGGTCATTGGGCCAGCGCACAACGCGGCGTTTTACGGCGGGCAAAGGTCGCACACTGGATATGCGGCGCGCCTTTCGCCAGAATATGCGCTTTGCAGGCGAGATGTTGTATCGCCCCACGCGCACCCAGAAAATCAAACCCCGTCCGTTCGTGATTCTGTGCGATATCAGCGGCAGTATGGAGCGGTATACGCGCCTTCTGCTGCATTTCATGCACACGCTTGCCAGCAGCATTTATCAGGTGGAATCATTTGTATTCAGCACACAGTTGATGCACATCACGCGCCAGTTGCGGCGCACATCCATTGATGCGGCCCTGCGCGAAATTGGCTCCACCGTCAACATCTGGGGCAGCGGCACGCGCACCGATGCCGCCCTGCACACCTTTAATTATCGTTGGGCGCGGCGGTTGCTTGGGCGCGGCGCGGTGGTCTTGCTCATTACGGATGGATGGGATCGGGGAAACAGCGATCATCTCAGACAGGAGATGGCCCGTTTACAGCGCAGTTGCTACCGCCTCATCTGGCTCAATCCGCTGCTTGGCGACACCAATTATGCACCGCTGACACAGGGCGCAAAAGCCATGCTGCCCTATGTGGATGATTTTCTGCCCGTTCACAATCTCGCTAGCCTGGATATGCTGGCCCGCGAATTGACCCGCGTCGATTGGCGGCGGTCACAAAAAAATTATTCTCTGTCGAAAACACTCTCATAAAATAACGTGTAGGGCATGATGTATTGTGCCTGATAAGGTTTTGGGCAATGTTTGATATCCTTGAGCAGGTGAATACATGGTTGGCCGCAGGGCAGACAATCGCTCTTGGCACCGTTGTTGAGACATGGGGGTCTGCCCCACGTCAGGCGGGGGCAAAAATGGCCGTCACCGCTGAGATGGCGATGATTGGCTCGGTCAGCGGCGGATGTGTGGAAACAGCCGTTGTGAGCGAGATGCTGGACTCGTTAGAGGATCACAAACCGCGTTTGCTGCATTTTGGCGTGAGCGATGATACAGCATGGGATGTGGGGCTGGCGTGCGGCGGCAAAATCACGGTGTATGTGGAGCCGCTTAATGTCGCGTGGTGGCAGATGCTTGCCCGGAACGAGAACCAGACGTTTAAGACAATCATTATTCTCAGTGGTGAGTATGCGGGGGCGAAAGTCCTGCTCAGTGATTCAATGCCGTCCTCTGTTCCTCTGCCGCCGGATATGCTGGCCCTTTTTGCTCAGGCCGCCGAACACTGCCCCCACACAGCCCGCACGCAAATTGAGGCGTGGGATGTCTTGATCGAAGTGTATGAACCGCATCCACGCCTGATCATCATCGGCGGCGCGCATGTGGCAATGGCGCTCAAGCAGTATGCTATGATGCTCGGTTTCCGCGTGCATCTGATTGATCCGCGCAAAGCCTTCGCCACAGCCGAGCGTTTTCCCGATGTTGAGAAAATTTCGCACGACTACCCCGACAAAGCGCTGCACACCATTGCCCTTGATCACAACACCTATGTGGCGGTGCTCACGCACGATCCCAAAATCGATGATCCCGCTTTGCAGATGGTTCTGCCTTCGCAAGCCGCCTATATCGGCGTCCTCAGCAGTCGGCGCACCCATCAAAAACGGCTTGAGCGATTGGCGGCTCTGGGCGTGGATGAAACATTGTTCAGCCGCATTCACACGCCGATTGGCATTGAGATCAACGCTCAATCGCCCGAAGAAATCGCATTGTCTATCATGGCCGAAATTATCGCCGTCAAAAACAAAGGTATTACGCGATGAAATTCGGCACACTCCCGCTCGATCAAACGGTTGGTCACATCCTCGCTCATCAATGTACAGATGCCGAGGGGCGCAAACTTCTCAACAAAGGCCATGTCATCATAGAGATCGATCTTGAACGCCTGAGGGCGGCTCATATTGAGGCGCTGACCGTCGTCACCCTTGAAGAAGGCGACCTGGGCGAGAATGAGGCCGCCCGTCGGATTGGTAGGGTGGTTGCTGGTGAGCATGTGCAGATGAAAGCCCCCGGCGTGGGTCGCGCCAATCTGACCGCGCAGGCAAGAGGGGTGCTGAGAATCAATGTGGGCGTTCTGGAGCGCCTCAACACCATTGATGAGGGAATCACGATTGCCACACTGCAAACGCACACCCTTGTCGAGGCGGGTCAACTCGTGGGTCTGGTAAAAATTATCCCTTATGCCATCGCATCCGCTCGCGTGGAAGATGTTGAGGCCATCGCCCGCGAGAACCAGGCTGTGATGAGCATTCGCCCCTTACAGGCTCGTTCCGTGAGTCTGATCATCAGCGGGCCGGATGCACAGCGCGATAAGCTCACAGAAGAATTTGAACCCTCCACCCGTGCGCGTGTCGAGGCGCTTGGCAGTCGTCTGGATGAGGTTGTGTATGTGCGGCATGATGCGCTTTACATCGCCAATGCCCTCACGCAGCTTCACAGCGCAGGCCGCGATGTCATTATGATTGCAGGCATCTCAGCCACAATTGACCGCGATGATGTCATCCCGACTGCCCTGCATATGGCGAAAGGCAGTGTGGCGCATTTTGGCGTGCCTGTTGATCCGGGCAATCTGCTGATGCTGGGCTATATTGGTCATACGCCCGTGATTGGGGCTCCGGGCTGCGTCAAATCACCCAAGACCAACGTGATTGATCTTATTTTGCCGCGCCTGTTTGCAGGTGAACGGCTCACGCGGGCGGATCTGGTCGCGATGGGACATGGGGGGCTGCTCGATGACATTCCTGATCGCCCCATGCCACGCACAGCACCTTAAACCGTTTTCACCTTTTGAAGGCGCTTTTCTGCTTCTCAACAGGTCGAAAAAACGTTTGCCCTAGAATACCTTTTGTCGCTGCCATCTTGGTAAGCATCCCCATCCCTAAAGGCTATACATTACCCACAAGTCGGAGAGGGGTTGAACATGGGGTAAACTAGGGAGTGTTGAGGGAAGAACATGACAAGAAACGGAGCCATACCCGACACCCTACCTGTATCCAAGCGTCCCACTTGCTGCCAAAAGGGGGCGCATGATGCCATTTTCAACGCGGCTCACCCGCTGCTGCCTCGTTCCAACGGGGTCTATGCCTCGTTCATAGGGCAGCTTTCGTGCGAGAAAGCACT
>DAOTUR010000481.1:0-3796 GCA_034436915.1 Anaerolineae bacterium | reverse complement strand
AGCGGTTTTGTGTGAACGACACTGACTTAGACCCTCAGCCTGTTTAATCGTTCACCGCAGAGTTCGGAACTGGAAGGTCATCCCGAAGTGCCTCTGTATTCGCCCCTAACGGAGGCTCTAACCTCAAGCCTGAGTCTGGTCAACATGAGCATTATTCATGCTCCCGGCTTGAGCCGGGGGTCGTTGACAACATGACTCCTTGCTGTGAATGACCTCGGCTCATTTAAGCGCAAAGCGCTTCAAAATGCGAATGACGAATTGAATGCAGACGTGAACTGCGAAAATATGCTGACAATCTTGTGCAGCAGGGCCGCGCATTCCAGGCGATTCCTCCTCTGATTTTAGGGGCGAAAACTGATATAAAACTCATAAGCCTTTTGGTATATCGGCTAAAACCTAATACAATGAGTTCAATATGCGCCGCTCGTTCCCCAGCGCGGGGCCACACCATGAGAGTGAACAATGCACACAACCTACACGGGCTTTGTTGCGCGCCCCGAATGGCGCTGGGTGAGTTGGGTCAGTCTTTTGCTGATCTGCATCGCTTTTGTCCCCTTCCTCATTGTAGCGTCAGGCAACCAACAGCAGGAAAACTGGCGCTTTATGGGTGCGCTGCATCAGTATCACAATGCCGCCTCCTCACTGTCGCGCATCCAGCAGGGCTACACGGGCGACTGGCTCGTCCGTTTGCGCTATACCCCCGATGATCATCAGGGGGCGCTGGTTCAGCCGATCTATACGCTGTTGGGGCATCTCGCCCGCCTGAGCAGCCTCTCTGTCCCGACGATTTTTCATGCGGCCCGTCTATTCGCGGCCCTGTGGATGTATGCGGCGCTGTATCAACTCGGCGCAAGCGTCTGGACAAAAATTCGCACCCGTCGCATTTTTTTTCTTATTGCGGCCCTGGGATCAGGCTTCGGCTGGCTGAGTGGATTTCTCACCGGCAGCGCTCAATCGCCCGATCTCCTCTATGCCTCCGCTTATCCCTTCTTCAGTACGTTGGTCAGCGTCCATGAACCCCTGACCATTGGCGCTCTGGCGATCATGGCCTCAGTGTTGATCTCTGCGCTCAGGCCAGGGCATCAAAACAGCCCAGGGATGCAAAATGGGGGTCTGGTCATCATTTTGATGGGCTTGTCGATTATCTTTCTTATGCCGCAAGCCCTCGTCCCCATCCTTGCCGCGCTGGGTCTGACCGTTGTGGCCGTGTGCTGGCAGCAGAAGCGCTATGATGTCAATGCGATACGCTGGTTTACATGGCTTCTGATCCCTGTGCTGCCCGTTGCCGCCTATTACTGGGCCATCCTGCGAAACAATCTCATCATCAGGGACTGGGTGCAGCAAAACAGCCAGCCCGTCCCTGATCCTCTGTGGCTCATCATCGGTCTTGGTGTGCCCTTGCTCATCGCTCTGCCGGGGCTGTATCGGGCGCTGCGTCGCTTTGAGCAGGATGGCGATCAGTTTATGCTGCTGTGGTTCGCCCTCATGCTGATGGCGCTGTATCTACCGATTGGCCTGGGAGGACAGGCAATGACGGGTCTGATGATCCCGATTGCCTATTTTGCCACTCGTGCTGCCGAGGATACCTGGCTGCCGCGCATCAACCGCCGCCGCCGCACCTGGCTGTACGGCATTTTGCTCCCTTTGATGGCCCTCAGTCATGTGATGGTACTGCTCGTCCCGATTGCGTCAATCTTCAATCAGAAGACCGATTATTATGGCACGCTGCTTGAACCGGATTATGTCGCGGCCTTTGGTTGGCTGCGCCAGAACGTTCGGCCCGAAGATGTTATTCTGGCGGCTCCTGATGATGTCAGCGCCTGGATTCCCTTCTGGACAGGCGGGCATACAGTCTACGGTCATGCTGATGAGACCTATCACGCCACCCAGCGTTATTTCCAGGTGCTCTCCTGGTATGGAGCCAGCGATGCAGCAGATCCCATCTGTAGTGATCTGGTCAACAATGAGGATTTTGTCGTGTTCTTTGTCCTGCTCGGCCCGCGTGAACGCGCTCTCGGCCCTGCCGCCTGTACAGGTGGCCTGCTGCAAGCCGCCACCTTTGGCTCTGTGACGATCTATGCCAACCCGGTTGCCTTCCGCTTTGTGCAGTAAAAGGGTGATCAATGCCTGAATCGCCCAAAACAGCCTCGCAGATGCTGTATGCGCCCGCTCCCTCACGGCGCTGGCAGTTGCAAATTCTGGAACGGCGGCGGCTTTTGATGCTTGGGGATACCGTCGCCTGCCTGATTGCCATGCTCTTCTCGGTGCGCGTGTGGGCGGTTGTCGCCCGACAGCCCTTCACGGCGGATTTTGTGGTGTGGCGGGCGGCGTGGTTTTTTGTGCTGCCGGGCTTGTGGCTGCTCCTCGCCAATGCCAATGATTTCTATTCGGGGCGTGTGACGACCCGCCGCACTGAGGCGATGGGCCGCCTGTTTCGTATCACGCTGCAAATGCTCATCCTGTATCTGATCATCTTCTTTCTGGCCGAGCGCGAAGCTCTCCCGCGCCTTTTTATCTTCTATTATGGAACGGCGTCGTTTTTGCTGGTGGCGCTGTGGCGTTTGCTCAATCCCTCCCTCATCGGCTGGGCGAGTGCGCCGCTTGGCCTGCTCATCGTGGGCGCAGATCGGGCCGCAGAAATGCTCATCGAGACGCTGCACGCCGAAGCCCCGGATATCTATCGCGTCACGGGTATTATCAGCGATCGGCCCGATACGCCTGCGATGCTGGCGGGTGTGCCTGTGGTGGGCGACTCGACGCATCTGCTGGAATGGGTTGTGCGCGAGCGTGTTACAGAACTGGCGCTTACATCTACGTATGAGATGTCGGGCGATTTGTTCCAGGCCGTGATGGATGCCTATGAGCGCGGTGTGGCGATTACGCCTGTGCCGATCCTGTATGAGCGCGTAACGGGCCGCGTGCCTGTCGATTATGTGGGCAATCAGTGGATGGTGGTGCTGCCGATTGGCGAAGGTGTGACCACGCTCAAGCCCTACAGCATCATCAAATGGCTGATGGACAAAAGTCTCGCGCTCATCGGCATGATCGTCTTTTTGCTGCTGCTGCCGATTTTAGCACTGCTCATCACGCTCGATTCACGTGGGCCGATTTTTTACTCTCAGGAGCGCGTGGGCTTGAATGGGCGGCTGTTTAAAATCGTCAAGTTTCGCACGATGGTTAATGATGCTGAGAAGCTGACCGGGCCGATCTTCGCGGGCGCGAACGATCCGCGTGTGACGCGCCTGGGCCGCTTCATGCGGAAGACGCGCCTGGATGAACTGCCGCAGTTGATCAATGTGCTGCGCGGCGATATGAGTCTGGTGGGGCCGCGCCCGGAACGGATGCATCATGTTAAGCGCCTGCAAGAGAAAATCCCGTTCTATCGCACGCGCCACGTTGTGCGCCCCGGCCTGACGGGATGGGCGCAGGTGCGCTATAAATACGGCGCAGACGACGAAGACTCACACATCAAGCTGCAATATGACCTCTACTACATTCGCCATCGTTCGCTCTTCATCGATATCAACATTCTCATCCGCACAGTGGGCAAGGTGCTGCGGATGGGGGGACAGTAGCCGTGACGTTATCAGAGAAACGCCGTAAGAAGCCGTTTGATAATGGAATTTGTAATGTCTAAACAGGGTTAACCAGGCTGTTTTTGAGCTATTGTCTTGATCGTAAAGCCCTGTTTGATCTTTTGTAGGGCACGATGCATCGTGCCCCTACGGAAAACGCTCTCCAAGATATGCGTTTAACAGGATTAATCTATTACGGTCCGCATTATCAAACGGCTTCT
>DAOTUR010000480.1:0-2154 GCA_034436915.1 Anaerolineae bacterium | reverse complement strand
ATGGAAGATGATACGAGCCTGCGGATGGACTGGTGGTATATCCATCGGGACGTGCGGATTTTCCAGCCGATCACGCCGCATATTGTGCAGGACTTGCCCACGCTGACGCCGTATCCCTGGCACATCCTGGAACCGGATTTGCTGGATGATGAACGCGCTCTGCTGGAAGAGGCAGGCCTGTTCCTGATTGGCGATACTACAGTGCTGTGGGAATCGGACGGAGATATCCCGCTCGAAATCTGCTTCATTGTGGGTGCGCCCGGCGTCAATAAGGTGCTACTGATCGTGACTAACTGGGATTATCCCCGCTCTGCGCCGACAGCGCGGGCGGCGGAGTTCGCAGGCGTCAATGCCCAGATGTATATCTATGATATTTTTGAGCAGTTGTGGGCGCGGTCACAGGCTGTGACGCCGCCTGCGGGATGGGTCTGGACGACGGAGACGACGCTGGCCGATTATGTGCTGGCGATGTACGCTGTGCTCGGCCTGCAACCGCGCCGCCCGGCTCGTCCGCAGCCGCCCCAGGCCGCTCCGCGCACCGTCAATATTCCAGTGCAGACGGATGATGGCCCGCCGCAGAGAAAGCCCACGCCAAAGGCTCCCGCCCCCAAAGCGGCCTCCTCAAAAGCGACTGGGATGAAACCCGCCGCGCCCAAATCCGTACAGAGAAAAAAGACCGATCACGCAGAGGACGAAGCCTAGATGTCAACATGGCAGCGCGTTGAACAGCTTCTTGGAACGGAAAACTTAAAGCGCCTCACGCAGAAGCGCGTTGGAGTGGTTGGGTTAGGCTCAGGCGGGGGCTTTGTCGCAGTCGCCCTCGCCATGAGCGGCGTGAGCCATTTTGTGCTCGTGGACAATGATGTTATCGAAACCGGAAACATCGTGCGCCATGTGGCCGATGCCCGCTATGTGGGCTGGAATAAGGCGCGGGCAGTGGCCGATCTCATCGCCCATCGTAACCCGCAAGCCGAAGTCGAGGTGCGCGAGGGCCTGATCGAAGATCATAAGGACGCCCTTGACGGTCTCGATATTCTCGTGGTCGGGGTGGATGGCGAGAATGCCAAATTCGTCATCAATCAGGCATGTCTTGAGCGCCATCTGACCGCCGTCTATGCGGGCGTGTATGAGCGCGGTGAAGGCGGCGATGCTGTCCTCATTCGCCCGTATGATGGCCCGTGTTATGCGTGTTGGGCGGAGGAACTGCGGGCGGGCGTCCATCAGCCGCGCCCCGGCCAACAGAAAGACCTCGATTACGGCATGATCGGTGAATCGGGCACGCTGGAAGCCGAGCCGGGCCTGTGGGTGCATGTGACGAAGGTCGCCAGCATCCAGACCGATCTGATCCTGAACGAGCTTTTGCGCGGCACAGACATGAGCGAGGCCATGCCCGCCAACACCATCATCATCACCAACAATTCGATGGAGATTATGGATGGCGAGGTGAATGATCCGCATACGGGTTTGTGGGTCGAGATTGATCGTGATCCTGACTGCCTTGTGTGCGGCCAGAAGGTGCAGTTGAGCGCCGAGGGCAGTGCGTCGATCTCGCTGGATGATCTGGGGATTGCCCTGGACGAAGACGAGCAGGCCCAGTAGCCGATATGCCTCTCTGATCGTAGAGGGGACAGGGGTGAGGAGGCCGTGTTGATCCTGCGTAAACAGATCATAAAAACTCGCGCAGAAATGAACAACTCACCCGATAACAACGTTCTTCTCATTGGAAATCGTGTACTATATCAGGGAGAGGTTGTCCAATGGCAGCCTTCCCTGTGTAGACACCCATCAAAACAGGCGATATAGGTATGGCTGACGAAACGAATAGAAATCTGCCGACAAACGATCAAGGCGATGATGCACCCGAGTTCGGGGGCGAAGAAGAAAACATGGATGGGCGTCTCGAACGCCTGGGCGGTGAGCCTGCGCCGGTGATTACGCCGGAAGAGTTTGCGCGGCTGCAAAAGGCCGGGCAGGTGCATATTGATGCACGCGGGCGCGTGCGGACAGCGAGTCGCAGCGGCCCGAACGCAGGGGTTTCACTGCGGAAGCGTCGTGCGTGGTATGGTCGATAAAATCAGCGCCGAACTGCTGCTCCATCATTTGCTGCAAGTGATCAAGAAAAACGGAGGGTTGGCATCGCCGCTGGTTGAGGCC
>DAOTUR010000479.1:0-2156 GCA_034436915.1 Anaerolineae bacterium | reverse complement strand
TGGAGGAATTTGCTAAAGATGGTATTACGGTCGAGGCTATTGACGGTAAGTTCATCCTGCTATCTATCTTAGTTTTTATTGTTTCTATTATTGTATCAAAAGTGGTGAGCCAGAGAGCAACAAAGATTATTAAAATAAATTAAAAATCTTTAATTACCAAGACAAAAGAATAGCGCGGTGTTGCTGTCGCAACACCGCGCTGAACGTCCTTTCGTCAAAGTGATCACGCCGGTTCGTCATTCACCTCTTCCGCCGCGACCGGTTTGGTCTTTTCCACCTGTGGCGACTTAGGTTCCCGGGTCAGCGCCCAGAGGAGGAACATACAGGCGAAGGGAACGCCGAAAGCATATGTAACCATGCGAGGGTCTGAGTAGTAACCTAGTGCCGTAAATGACGTCAGTGCTACTAAATAGAGAACCGGCACAGTCCTCGCTAAACCCTCTTTCGACCTGTTACGATGAAAGAGAGAAATATACAGACAAAGGGAATGTGCCAGACCTATCCAGATGAAGAGACTAAATGTCGACACTCTTTTATTGTATTCAATGTAGTTGATTGACTCTCCGAGGGTTATCCACGACGAGATCGACTCCGACACAATAGCTAGATCGGAAATAGAGCTCTTCTCACCGGGGTAAAGTATTCCCTCAAGCTCCAAATCAAACCAGCTGGGGCGTTCGTGAGTCCAACTATGATCAGACAGCAGATAAGCTACCTGCCCATCTACAGTGACTTCCTGAACACTTTCTTTTTGCTGTTTAAAGTGCTCTGCCTGGTTTTTTCTCAGGTCAAAGTACTCTGCCTGCTCCGCCAATTGTGCCTCATTGAGGTTCGCGGCGTCGTATGGCGGTGGATTCAGTGGCTCAGGAATTCCGAATCTCGCTACCCAGAATGCTGTTACCACAATGATCAAGCTGCCCCAAAGACGGAGCTTGTGCTTGAAAGTCGTCGGCGGATCTTGCTTCTCAACGACTTCCGCTTTCTCAGCACTGATCTGCATTTCGTTTGACTGCGTCATAATCCTTCTCCCATTTGTATGTGATAGAACGACAAGCACGTTGCCTGTTAAAATGAACAATACGATACTGAATACTATGTGTCAATCTATAGCTTGACGACAGGCTTAAATAGTGATATGGTTCCCAGGAAACAAAAAAGATCTTCATCGTTCCATCGTAGTACCTTTTACAATTAAATGAGTGTGTCCCATGAGCATTCAGCTCAAATCGGATTAGAGTTGGTTCTTGCTGTACTGTTTGTGCAGCTGGGACGAGTTATGACCGAATTTCGTAGTAACCACTGAGGGGAAGCAAATGTCTTCAACAATCCACAAGCTTGTGGTGGGCCTTGTGCTCATCACTCTGTACTACTACCTGAAGGAGCCGGTTGTCAATCTCGTGATGCGCTGGGAATACGCACACCTGATCAAGCCTTCAATCCCGATGGGTCTCGGCATCGCGGCTGATGTCTTTGCGATCACTCTGATCAATGCCATCATCTTCCCGGAAACATTTCGGAAGTGGGTCTTCGCTTGGATCTTCGCCGTTGGCGGCAGTCACGCGCTACTGCCCATTATCGGGCAAGTTTCGGTTATCTACCTCGAGCCGTTATTGATAGCAATGGGAGTAGCCACGATCTGGCTTGAACTGGCCAAGACCTTAGCGACTATCATCGGCTGCTGGTTGCTCTGGAAGTTTTTGGCCGGAGTTTATAAAGATGGTGTTCTGGGCAAATTTGTCGAGGTATTTGCTGCCCTGACAATCATGGCCATCTGGGGCTGCTCGGCGGACGCTCTGTATTCAGGTGCCGTCAAGGCTGCTCCTGCAATTGCGTACTCATGGACTTTCGCTGAAATCGTAATGAGCAATGTCATCGCAGCGACGGTAGTCATGCTGACAGCGGTGATCGCTTCCATCCTTGGCCTGGTGTTCGGACCGATGATGAAAAAGCCAGGTTGGCAAATCGGATCTTTCTACATCGAATTCGCCGTTCTTGGCTACTTCCTGGTTTTCTTCTCCCTGCATCGGGCCGCCGGTCTGTACAAGTGGCAAACGGGCGAGGTCGTCACGCTGCCACTTGAGTGGATCGCCGCTCTGACCGCCATGGGTTTCGTTGGCTGGCTCTTCTGGAAAGACCGCGCTGAAATCGTTGAGGCC
>DAOTUR010000478.1:0-2376 GCA_034436915.1 Anaerolineae bacterium | reverse complement strand
GCAGCCAGCAATGCTGCGGCGCTGTCAGTCCAGAATTTGTTATCTCCTGCCGCTGAGGGTACGAGCACATCCGCAATAGCGCGGGCATCGGAGACAGTCGTGATGCCTTCAGCCAGGTTGTAGCGCGGGCCAACGGCGCTCGTCGGATCATGCACCACGACCAGGTGATGGGTTACGGTCGCGTATTGCAGGATGTGGCCGGTGATCTCACCCTGTGGATCAGCAACGACCAATGAGTGTCCGGCCATCATGCGGTCAGCAATCGCGGGCAGAATGATGCCCTGTGTCTTACCAGAGCCAGGGCCACCCAGAGTCAACACACCACGCGCGGCATCTTCACCGCTGAGCGCAAACTGACCTGTCCCCAGATCAAGCCGACGCTTATTCTCACCCCAGAACGCGCCGAGAAGCGTGAGACCATCGGCATCCTCGCGGCGAAAGCGCTTGTATTCGCGGATGGTACAGAAATGGGATGAGCCAAGAGCACCGCGTTTGACCTGGGGATTACGCAGGCGATCCACGCGTTCCCGCAGCCAGCCTCCATTTTTGATTCCCTGATGAAGGCCCAGAGTGACAATCCCATTCAAGAAGAGGAGCATCATGCCAAAGAGAAACAGACGCATGGCATTGATGTTGGCCGGTGCGCCTGTCATGGCCTGTATGACAGGGCTGACTGTCTGTCGAGCACGGGTCGTTTGCAGGGCCATGCTGCCCAACAAAACGAGATACAGTGTGGAGACGCCCAGTAAGACGAGCGTGTGAGTCAGAAGCGTCGCACTACGCTTCCAGCCTATCTGGTGTGTATCGCTTGTCCGCTGAATGCCTGCCCCTAACATCGCGCTCAGAACAAGAGGAGACAAGACAGTGAGACACAGCAAAGGCGTGAGACAACTGCTCATTAGCAGTCGGCCTTCGGTGAACAGCCAATAAAACATGGAGTATCCTCTCTACAGAGTCAGCCAATCATCGAAGTTATCGGAGAGTACGGGCGGTTTGGGGAGCTCAATCTCAGGCTCTGGATCTTCGCGCAGCAGTCGCCACTCTGGGCCGAAGACTTCATCTAAAGCATTGGAAAAATGCTGCGTCGCAATCTCGCGAAAGAGCACGTCATGCCCTTTGTTGTTATAGACAGGGAGGCGCTCGGCAATGCTCGGCACTGTGCCCGGCAGGATAACGTGTGTGTGCAGCTGCTCCAGCGGCTCTTCGCCTTCAGGCGCTTCGGCCAGACGGCTGTGTAAGACATAGGAGAATTCTGGGAGATCAAAGCCGCGCTCGTTGTAGTAGTCATGCACGACACGCTCGGTGAGATTGCACACCAGATCGCGTCGCTGCTCTTCCGGCACAAGGGCCATGAGGTCAGGCGCAGGCGAGATGACCCATGTCCAGGCCAGGACGTGTTTGCTCTGTAAATCAGCACAGTTGCCGAAGATCTCGCCATAATGCACACCGAGGCCATGATCGTGCCAGCGCTCATACTCATGGCTCTGTGCAAGATGATTATTCTTCGTGTCCCTGAATTGGAAATATTTGAGTGTGGCGCGCAGAGCCTGTGGACCCGTGCCACGGCCTTTGCGCTGCGGGCCTTTGTACGCAAAGTCGGCCACGATGATGGCCTTGCTCATTTCAGATCCAGCATCGCTTTGATCTGAGTCATGAGCGTCTCGCTGCCCCGTTTGGCCGCAAGAATGGCATCCGTCAGATGTTGACCTTTAGGGTTGGGATTGAGGGCGATGACGAGATAGAGGAGGATATTGAGATGAAACGACAGCGCCGCTTCGAGGTGGTCGATGCGCATTTGCAGCGATTTCTGGAAGTGTTTGCGGCTACCGATGAGATCTTCCTGCTCATCCAGATAGAGGCGAATGGCCTCGCGGATGAGATCGGCCTCTGTGGTAGTGCGAGGTTGCTTACTCACCAATTGAGCCAGACGATCCCGCATTTCTTGCGTCATGCCAATGCTGCGTCGCACCGTTTTTCTGGACATCGCTCATCTCTCAACCCATTGACTCTCGTCTCAGTATGACAGGACAGCTAGGGTAAAAAGATGAAATATTTCATGTTTTGACTGTTTCTTTTCAAAGATTTGTTGGAAAATTTCATATGCCCATGAGTGTAATTATGAGAAAGACTTTTAAAATATCATTTTGGGCTTGCTCAATAAAATAACAGAATAAAGATTTCATTTGATTTCGACGCAGCGATAGTGCGCTATAATAAATTTCATATTTAACGCTTGGGTATACAGCCACTGATAAGGTGTAACTGCTCAGGCAGGCAAAAGTGGCAGAACAACCATGATCTGAGATAAATTTAGGCCATGAACGAACCTCTTGATGTGACCCAACTGCAAGCCCTCGATAAGGACAGCCTGATTGC
>DAOTUR010000477.1:0-3648 GCA_034436915.1 Anaerolineae bacterium | reverse complement strand
CTATACATTACCCACAAATAGGAGAGATAAAAAACGGGAGTAAACTGATAAACAGAGACCAGAAGGAGCTGACGATGACGGCCACACTTCCCGATGCCCGCTTATATGCCCGCTTAGAGCGTTTGGTGGAGCAGTTAAGCCAAGCGCCCGAGAGACCGCTTCCCCAAGCCTGCGGTAGTGTCCATGAGTGTAAAGCGGCCTACCGTTTTTTGGGGTAACGAGCGGGTGACACACGCGGCGATCATTCACACCCAGCAGGCCGAAACGCGGCAGCGCTTGCCCAGCACAGAATCGGTGCTGCTGGTGCAAGACACCACCAGTTTCAATTTCACCCATCATCCGGCGACAGGCGGGTTAGGGCCATTGGAGAATGCCTTCATCCGGGGGTTTTTTGCCCACTCCACGCTGGCGGTGAGCCAAGCGGGGGTTCCGCTGGGGCTGATCGCACAGCAGGTCTGGAGCCGCGCCAACGATGGGGTGAGCCTGCGCGAGACCCGGCACAGCCGGGCCTTTGAAGACAAGGAAAGCTATAAGTGGGTTAAAGGCTTGCCTGAGCATGACGCGTGTGTCACGGCCCCCGCTTATATCATTGTCTGTGATGCCGAGGCGCACATTTATGAGTTTTTGGATGAGCTGGTGGAACAGGAATTGGACTTTATTGTCCGGGCGGCGGATGCGTGCAGTACGACAGTGGACGGTCAAGCGCTGTTTAAGGCCGTTTCCCAGCAGGCGGTGCAGCAGCGTTTTACCTTAGAACTGCGCCGCACGCCTGAGCGTGAGCCGCGCATGGCCCAGATGGAACTGCGTTTCACCACCTTGACCCTCAAGCGGCCGCGCCGGGCGGCGGCCCAACGCGAGACATTGACCGTCGGCGTGGTCGATGTGCTTGAAGTCGATGCGCCTGTCGGGGAAAAGGCGGTTCATTGGCTGCTGCTGACCTCCTTGAGCGTTGAGACGGTGGCCGACGCTCAGCAAGTCGTGTGTTGGTATAGCTATCGCTGGTTGGTCGAACGCTTTCACTATGTGCTCAAGAGTGGTTGCAAGCTGGAAGACAGCCAACTGCGGCACGTAGAGCGGCTGGAGCGTTTGCTGGGGGTCTACAGTGGCGTGGCGACTGCTGTGGCTGACGTATCTGGCCCGCCAAACGCCCGATGTGGCGTGTACGGTGGCCTTGCAGCCCCAGGAATGGCAGGTGTTATATGTGGTGACGCAGCGCAGCCGTCGTCTGCCGACGCCGCCGCCCTCATTGCGCCAAGCGGTGCGCTGGATTGGGCAACTGGGCGGCTTCTTAGGGCGTAAAAACGATGGCGAACCGGGCGTCAAAGTCCTCTGGCGAGGGTGGGCCCGCCTTCAGGACTTTGTTCTGGCCTGGTCTGTTTTTCATCTCCCCACCAAAGATGTGGGTAATGTATAGGCCTAAAGGCAGGGGTCTTACGGCGCTTCTCGGATAACCATCCCGGATAAACTCTCAATGACGAGAATACATCTCGAAAAGAAATGATGGCTGATGACAGACACCACCCTTGACTTGATCCTGGCACGGCTGACCAGCATCGAGGAGCGTCAGAACGAGATTTTGCTTGAGCAGCGCGTCCTCTATCGGCAGTTTGAGGCGCTGTTTGCGCTGTATCATCAAATCGAATTCCGCGCCCCGCTGCTGGATTTGCGCGGTTGGACGGCCTCGCCTGATCTGGTGGCGCTCCTGGCATCCCATATCCGCCGTGCCAGACCGCAGTGTATTTTCGAGGCGGGCGGCGGCCAATCCACGCTCATTTCGGCCTACTGCCTGGAACACATCGGCGCGGGCCACGTCTACGCGGTGGATCATCAGGAGAAATTTGCCGATATCACCCGTGAGAATCTGGAACGGCATGGCCTGAGCGCTTATGCCACTGTGATTCATGCGCCGCTCAAGCCCTATGAGATCAATGGCAAATCCTGGCAGTGGTATGATCTTGATCAAATCCCGACGGATCTGGCGATTGATCTCGTGCTGGTGGATGGCCCGGTCCAACACGACAGCGCCGAAGCAATGGTGCGCTATCCAACGCTGTCTCTGCTTCAGAGCCGATTGGCGGCCCATGCTGTCATCATTATGGACGATGCAGACCGCGAGGATGAGCGCCGTATTGCCGAGTTGTGGATGCAGGAATTTCCGCTTGACCTGCTGCGTACCTATGAGCGGCATTATGGCGACAGCGAGAAGGGCGCGAAGATCTTCCAGATGAAAAAATGAGAGCGTCGAATCGGCAGAACAGGGGTCTGTTGGGCGCAGCACGCTGCGCCCCTGCAATGGATTAACTCTACTTGTAATGCACCTCGCTCAAGGAGCGCAAACGATCTGCGGCCTGCTCCGGCGTCAGATCACGCTGGGCCTCAGCCAGCATCTCATAACCTACCATGAACTTTTTCACCGAGGCCGAGCGCAGCAGCGGCGGATAAAAATGGGCGTGTAACTGCCAATGAGAATTTCCGTCGGTATTAAAGGGTGCGCCGTGCCAGCCCATCGAATACGGGAAAGAGACGTTGAAGAGATTGTCATAGCGCGTCAGCATCCGCTTCATGATGTCGGCCAGCGAATTGCGCTCTGAATCGGTCACATCGGGCAGACGCAGGATATGGCGGCGCGGCAGCAGAAGAAGCTCAAACGGCCACATCGCCCAATAGGGAACCAGCGCCACCCAATCATCATTCTCCACCACAATACGTTCGCCGCGCTTTATTTCCTCCTCTACATAATCAAGCAGAAGAGGATGGCCGACATAATGCATGTACTCCCCCTGCATTTTACCTTCTGCGGCGGCTTTATTCGGGATGAAATCGCTCGCCCAGATTTGGCCGTGCGGGTGCGGATTCGAGCAGCCCATGATCTCGCCTTTATTCTCAAAGACCTGCACCCATTGATAGGTCTGGCCGAGTTCTGCCGTTTGCTCGGCCCACACATCAATCACAGCGCGAATCTCATTCATAGGCAGTTCAGGCAGAGTCAGATCGTGGCGCGGCGAAAAGCAGATCACACGGCTCGTCCCCCGCGCACTGATCTCCTGAAAGAGCGGGCTGCTGATTGGCTCTGACGGCGGGGTATCCGGCAGCAGGGCGGCAAAATCATTGGTGAAGACGAAGGTATGCTCATACGGCGGATTGACAGCGCCGTTGGCTCGCGTGTTGCCCGCGCACAGATAGCAGGTCGGGTCATGCGGGGGGCGATTGTCCTGGGGCGGCATCTCCTGCTTGCCCTGCCAGGGGCGCTTCATGCGGTGTGGCGAGACGAGGATATACTCGCCCGTCAGCGCGTTAAAACGACGATGCGGATGATCAACGGGATTAAAGGATGTCATTCTGGCTCCGCTCACACATGTATAGGGATGATGAGCTTGTAGCGTAGCATATGCAGGCGATAATGAGCAAAATCACCTTATGCGCTTATATGCACAATGACAAGCACGCAATCGCTGCCGTACATACGATTCAAGGCTCGTCTCAGATATGTTTTAACGCAGGGTTATCTCATGCCAACCTCAAACGAAAATGTAACTGCTCAGGCAGGCAAAAGTGGCAGAACAACCATGATCTGAGATAAATTTAGGCCATGAACGAACCTCTTGATGTGACCCAACTGCAAGCCCTCGATAAGGACAGCCTGATTGC
>DAOTUR010000476.1:0-1976 GCA_034436915.1 Anaerolineae bacterium | reverse complement strand
CCTGCCTTGCCTGTTGCGGGACTGAAAGTCCCGCTCAAACCATCTTTTTGGGCGTGTTTCGGCGGGGTTTTCAACCCCGCAACACGGGAGACAGGGACTTTCAGTCCCTGGCGCAAGCGCTTTAGCCGCGTGATGAGGTGGGCGAAGACGCACACTTTGGCCCACAATGAGCACAAAATCCTTAAGTTGGTGCATATGGGGCGCGGTATACCGCGCCCCTACAAAATGTCTGTCTGAGGCCAGCGTTACGGCGTCTGCACCGTCAGCGTCCAGGGGGCAGTGGCGTTATCCGTTGTGATGAAGGCCACACAATCCAGCGTATCCAGCGGCGCGGACACCCCACCCGATGCCTGCCCATGCGTCACGTTGATGAAGCGTCCGATCTGCTCGGTCTGGCAGTCGCCCACCAGCGTTTGCACCGTCATGATCATGTCGCCCTCGGTCTTGAGCGTGAAATTGTAATGCCCGTCCTGCAACACCACAGGCCCGATGATCGGCATGGTTCCGTCGGTCTCACTGGAGTAGCTGTTTTTGATCTCAACCACATCTTCGCTCAGATACTCCGCGATTTCGAGCGTCCAGGAGCCTGTCGCCTGCTCCACATTGATATTGGCGGTGCAGCCATCGGCATAAATGGCCCGCTCAATCGTGTTGTGCTGATCTAACTCATACACGGCGAACATGTCGAAGATCGTCAGCAGATAGCAGTCGCCGCCCGTCTGCTCCAGCTTGCCGCTGAATGCCCCATCGACCACCAGACTCGCCTTATACAACCCACCGGGCAGATCAAGCGGGCCGAGCGTCCCCTTGCCGCCTTCAAACTGATCGCTTTTGAAGATGTACAGCGGCTTGTAGCCATCGATAATCTGCACGTTGGAATTGGCTGGAATGAAGCCGGGGACGCAGATGCTGCGCTGTTGGGCTGTCCAGGCATCGATATCGGCCAGGACTTTGGCGATATCGGCGCTGTTCTTCATTTGGTCGGAAAACGCTGCCAGATCCGAGGACAGCTTGACGGTATTGCAGCCAATCGCCTGCGAGACGGGCGCGAACACGGCAAAGACAACGATCAGGCAGATCACAAGTGTGAGTCGACGCAGCATGACGCCTCCTGTATTAAGGCAAAAGATACATCCAGTTTATCACAGCCTGCGGAATCGAGAATAATGTAGGCTGTCAATATCGCCTCTTAAGACCCTGCCTCATCCCCCGCAGGCAAATTGTCAGTCTCTTCCACATAAATCATCTCATGCAGCGTCACACCAAAATAATCACACAACCCAAGGAGGACATTGGTATCAAGTTGAGTGAGATCATCTTTGGTAAGCCACTTTGCAACTGTATTTGGTGAAACGCCAATAGCATGTGCGATTTCAGCGACTTTAATACGTCGTCTTTCGCGTTTTTCCTTGTCCGCTAAAAGATCGAAGACACGGTTTTTTATCTTTTTCACAATTCATGTTCTCTTTCAGGAATTCACATTGTTGCATATTTCAAAATCATGATGCATAATCAGATTCGATAGACTCGAAAGGATTGATCATGACCACCCTTCCGCTGTTTCCAGAGACACAACTTTCAGACGATCATACTCCGCTGCCCCTGCTTGTCGCAAAGAAGTGGGGCTTTCCGCTGGCCTTTCATAATTGTGGAGGGCAAATATTGGTACGCGATTCAGGATTGGGTGAGAGGTTTATACGGTGAAGATGACATAAAACATGTAATCATTCACCTATCCGTGAGAATCGTGGGTTTGTAGGGGCACGATGGATCGTGCCCTGGTGATTTGTAGGGAATTTGGCGTGGGCGCGATGCATCGCGCCCCTACGAGGGCGTTTGTCGCATGGATAGGTGAATGGTAACTGCTCAGGCAGGCAAAAGTGGCAGAACAACCATGATCTGAGATAAATTTAGGCCATGAACGAACCTCTTGATGTAACCCAACTCCAAGCCCTCGATAAGGACAGCCTGATTGC
>DAOTUR010000475.1:0-14368 GCA_034436915.1 Anaerolineae bacterium | reverse complement strand
CGGCGTCAAAACGCAATGAGGACACAGTTTGTCAGATTTTAAAGACATAGCCGATGGCTTTAGCCGTCGGCGTCCGCTGAGAATGGCTTAGCTTAATGCCTATGTGGCACGCCATGCCCCTACAAGAACCATCGTGAACATATTAATTTCACCAAATTACGATTTGATGCAATCGCCCTACAGTTGATGTTGTGGAAATACTGGACGAATGGCTTCACAGTCGGGGCGATCCAGAAACGCCTCCAGTTGATTGAGAAATGCGAGGCCCTCTAGCTTATTTTTTGCGTCGCAACTGGTGTTTGCCAGACCGATCAGGGCAGAGGCTTGTCCACGGCGCTCCTCACTCTGCTCGCACAGCGCCTGCGCCCGTTCATACAGGCGCGCCGCCTCGTCATAGCGCGCCTGACCGCCCCCAGACCGATCAGGGCATCGGCGAGAACCTGATGATTGGTGGCTCTTTCAATACTCAATATGTACTTCAGTTCATCAGGCACAAACTGGGCTTTTTGTATTTGCTCAACCAGGGAATCCACGGCTTGTTTGTGTTCAGAGAAGAGATGGGCTTGATTGATAAGTTCAAGAATGGACATGACAAGCTTCGCTTGTTTCAGAAGCAGTCCTGATTTCACCCGCGTAACCTGCGCCTCCGCAGCCCAGGCAGATGGGATAGAGTGCTGCGTGATCTCGGATAACAGGGCGGTTGTCGCGACCTGATCCTGGGCATCGAGCCGCTCATGCCAGATTTGAAACACGGTTCCCCAATCTTCAACAGACAGCAGATGATGGACGGCATCAGTCCAGCGCTGGGCTTGCAGGAAAAATTGCGCCGCACTGCACTGCAAGGCGGCGAAAAGGATAGGCTCATCCTGTTTCAGATCGTGCAGCAGCAAGTCGCGCAGCCTCATATGGGGATGACCGCTGTCCAGAAATGATCGTTCCCGCAACCGACCCATCGCGGCCTTCATATCAGCCCCTTCACCCATGATCGCTCGAACCTGATCCACGTTGAACAAAACGGTTCGGACCTGCTCAACGGTTTCCCAGCGATGCAGCACGCAACCATAGATCAGCAGATGTTTTTCGACACTCGAGTCAGGCATCCGCTTGAGAATGCCTTTGACCAGGTAATCTGCCACCAGATGATCCTGGATATCCTATGAGATTTCATCCCTCAATGAGACATTGTGATCGCTGCTCACGAATTCGCCAGCCAGAACGAGACAGCGCGGAATCCCTCGCGCCAGTTTCACAATTGATGTGACGAGGGCTTCATCGCGCAGGCTGAAGCGTGTCCTCATGAGGGTTCGAGAGTCCTCATCTGACAATCGTTCAAGTGGACGCTCAACGATTTTTTCCATCTTCTCCTGCCCACCTCCAACAATCAGCAGAGACTCCTGGAACATCGGATCGGCCCGTTGGCGCAGCCAGAGAATCACAGCAGGTGAGGCGAGTTCGAGCGTATCGACGAACAGAATGACGAGCGGACGCGGGATACTGGAGGCATTGGCGGGTAGTCTTGGGGTGACAGGTAGTTTTCCCAGCGCCGGCTTGAACTTATGGACGGCCTCGTTGAGTTCTGCTTGAGAGAGATCTCCTATCGAAATATTAGTATTGGCTGCGACACCCGTTACAGTCGATTAGTGGGCGTGAATGGAAACCGTTGTGACGGGGTTGATGGTCGTGCCTGCTCGCTGGAGAAGATTGCGGACTTCGAGCAGAGGACTTGGTGTCTGCTGACCGAACAACCATCTCTTCTTCTTGATGGTATGTCCAGTCGCTTCGATCTGATCCAGCAGAGAGAGGAAAGCCGCGACAGGCTCATTGAGATGCCCATCCGCGAAATCGAGATACGCAATGTACGGCGTAAAAGACTGTGCACGGATTTCTGTTTCGAGGTGGCGCAGCAAAGTGGTCTTGCCAAGGCCAGACATACCATAGTAGCCCATGACGCCGCCCGTGTAGCGGCTCACCATCGACCAGAAGCGCTGCTCTTCAGTTTTGCGTCCGATTGGGGTCATGATGACTTATTATTTGAGACACCAATAACGCACGCTTTATTTTTCGCCTCAACTCCCATGTCGCCGCCATTATTGACCCCATCCTGTACAGTGGTGTTATCAGCTTTGATATCTGTCTTCGTTCTGCCTGTGACAACTGTTTCGCCGCCAAAGCCTCGGATTCGCACGACACCGAATGCACCGCCTAAAGCCATCAGCACAACCGCGTCCACGATAACAACCACAATCACAGTTGAGAACTCATTCATGGAAAACCCCTATAGGCAACAGTCGAAGTTCTTACTTCATGATATAATATATTGCTTATATTTGGTAACTGCTCATGCAGGGACAAAGGGGCGGCCCAGCAACGCCTCATACAGGGCCGAGAGAACACGCTGGCCTTGGGCTTTATCCTCAATGCGATTGTTCTGTGGAATACGATTTACATGAGTGAAGCTGTACAACACCTTCATCAGCAGGCCAAACCGATTGCGCTTGCTGATAGGGAACGCCTTTCTCCGCTCGGCTTTACCCACATTAATCTCGTCGGACGCTATACCTTCACCCTGATCCCTCAAGTCGCTCTCCGGCCTCTCCGCGCTGATAAGCCTCTCGACAAACTTCGCAAGCTGTTCTTGTAACCTATCTATTCTGCCCCTCCGAGTTTACGTTCCATTTCTAGGTTTACCCCATTTCTAACGGCACAACTCCTCATAGGTGGCATTCTCAGCAGCGGTGGGCCAGATACTGTCCAGCGCGTACACCTCCAGATTTGAGAGCGTCACAGACCCTTTGTCGGCAAACAGCGCTGCGCCATCTGCGCTCGGATCGGGGAAGACCTGGCTTGTCAGGCTGACCTGCCCATCGTTCCCAAACACCTCCACCGAAGACAGATCGACGAAGATATGCATCCGAACCCGATGGCCATCGGCCTTCAAGGGCGCAACTGCAATTGGGTTGATACCCTCCAGCATAGAGGCAGGTCGTGTGACAATAAGCTGCGATGACGGCACATGATAGAGCACCCGTACCGATTCGCCGTCTTTCATCATGAGATCGAACCCGAAGCGCTCGGCACTCCCCAGTTCAAACTCTGCGATGATTTCCAACTGCTGCCCGCTGAACCCATCCAGAACCCGTGTGCCATCAATCGTCAGATCGCTCCAACGGCCAATCTGTGTCCGAAGCTGTTTCAGCTCTGGCACGGGCGCTTGCACCATCCTCACGCCTTCGGTTGTCTCACGCAGGCTGAACTCATGGATCATGGTCGCGGCCCCGCGCCAGACAGAGGTCGGAATCTTGGAGGCATAGACCCAGTTGTTCATCCAGCCAATAAACAGGCGGCGGCCATCAGGGGCATCGTTCCAGGTCGTGCCTGCATAATTGTCCTGACCATAATCGAGCCATGTCACCTGATGGGGATTCTCGTCCGTGAAGGTGTGCCCATCAAAGCGGCCAATATAGTAGCGCGTGCCGCTGCCCCCGGCAGGCCCGCCCGGATTGATGCTGATGATGAGCACCCATTTTTGCTGTCCGTTCAGCATCAGCGGGAACAGATCCGGCACTTCCCACACGCCGCCGTAAAAATTGTGATCGGCAAAATCACTGGCAAACTCCCAGTGCAGCAGGTCAGTGGAGGTAAAAATCTTAATGACCTTTTTAGCGGCAATCACCATCACCCAGCGCTGCGTCGCCTCATGCCAGAAGACCTTCGGATCACGAAAATCCGTTTCCAGCGCGGGCAAAATCGGGTTTCCCGCATACATCGTCCAGGTTCGTCCCTTATCGCTGCTGTAGGCGGCCCCCTGCGTCTGGTTTTCGTAGGAATACAAGGCCACCAGCCCCCCGCCCGGAACAAGGCCGCTGGTATTGCGGGCATCCACCACCACACTGCCTGACCAGATCGGGCCGAGGGCATCCGGCGCGAGGGCAATCGGCAGCGTTGTCCAGTGAACGAGGTCTGAACTGACGGCGTGGCCCCAATGCATCGGCCCCCAGACCACATCATCGGGATTGTATTGGTAGAAGAGATGATACTCCCCATCAGCGTAGACCATACCGTTCGGATCATTCATCCAGCGGCAGGGCGGACTGTAATGATATTGGGGCCGATAGGGTTCATGGTATAAATCGCTATTTTGCATGGTGGCTCGATCCATTAGGAAGAAAATCGTAAGCAAACTTAACACCAGAGACACTTTCGTCATGGCTCATCATTATCCGTCCCTATGGGACATAAATTGTCTTGGTTGATACTGTCAATCATCTGCTGAGAACAGCATCGCTTGGGAGTGCTGCTGCGGACCTCTAGCTCAAGTGCAGAAGTTCGCCGCCTGCAAAACCCACCAGTAGCACCTGTGAAGACAGGGGCTTCAATAGGGCTGTCGCCATGCTGTGAGGCGGGAAATTCCCCGGATACGCCTCAATGAACTGTTGACTGTCCTCTGTCATGAGAAGCCGCGAATCGGTCAGAATCCAGATTTTTGAGTTGCACGTGGTATCGAATTGGAGGCTCTGGATAGCACTGTCTCCAAAATCAGCAGTCACCTTCTGCCAGCTCATCCCGGAATCGTCTGAGCGAAACAGGCCGCTGTGCTCCGTCCCTGCCACCATTACACCATCACGCACAAACATCGGCGAGAGGGCCAGGCTTAACACGGGGGCGGCGTCCATCGGAAAATCAACCTCATTCCAGCCCCTGCCGCGATCATGACTGCGGAAGATACCGCTGTCTGTTCCTGCAAACATCACGCCATCGTGCTCAAAATTGGGCGAGAGCGCGAGGGCAAAGACGTTCATATCGATGAGGCCAAAATTCCACCCTGTCCAGCTTTGCCCCCGGTCTGTCGAAATGAATACGCCATCTTCAGCAGTCGCCGCCGCAATCAGGCCATCATGCTCAAAATTTGGCGACAGCCCCAGCGCTGTCACCAGCGGCGGTGGCGATGCCAGCCCACAAATCTGCCATGTGCCGCCTGCATCCTCTGAGCGCAGCACAGCCCCTTTGCTGCCTGCAAAGAGCATGGTGTTGCACACAGCCAGAGCCGTCACCAGAATCGGCTCTGACGATGTGAGGGAGGTCAGCGTATTGTGCCAGCTATGACCCTCATCGCAGGAGTGATATAAACCGGACTCACGGGCGGCATACAGGGCTGTATGGGAACGGGCCAGCGCATAGATAGGGTCTTGTTTCTCAATCATCTCTGTCGCAGGCATCATTGCGGATTTCCTATCATCTCTGGCCGCGCCAGATGAATCAGCGAATCAATCGTGAGGGTCATGGCCGCTGTGGTGATGGCATTGCGAAGGCTGGTTTTCAGAACAATCACGCTGTCGAGGATGCCCGCTTCGCACAGGTTGACCACCCGCCGCGTGACCACATCGAAGCCTGTATCAGCCCGCCCCTTGCTCAACTGCGCCATGATCTCGCCAGGATCATAGCCCGCATTCTGGAAGATGGTGCGGGCGGGTTCGGCCAGCGCTTTGATCAGGATGCGATAGGCGGCCCGCTCATCGAGATCGTCCACAGTGCTCAGATGATCTTCCAGCAGGCGGCGGCAGTTCAGCAGAGCGATGCCACCGCCGGGAACGCTCCCCTGTTCAACGGCCACGCGCAGCGCCAACGCTGTGCGATCCGCCAGACTTTTGCGGGCCTTGATTTCCGTTTCGGTAAATCCACCCACGCGCACAATGATGGAACGTCCGAGAAGATTGCCGATCCGAGCCAGCAGCGTTTTCCGCTCGTCGACTTTGCTGCTGTTGTGATAGCGGGCTTTTAAGCGCCGAAGATGATGACGTAAGGGGCGGGGATCGCCGCGCCCCCCGACCAACCCGAAGGC
Source organism: Anaerolineae bacterium (assembly GCA_034436915.1). Lineage (GTDB taxonomy): Bacteria > Chloroflexota > Anaerolineae > Aggregatilineales > Phototrophicaceae > JALHOR01. The sequence continues at coordinate 8,529 of DAOTUR010000475.1, read as the reverse complement.
GTTCATATCGACCCATAAGCGCCGCGCATGACCAAACTGCTTTGCTGTCACTCTCTCAAGCGATTCCCCGGTGATCTGGAGAAAGGGTACAGCCCCCGTCATCAGGCTGATGTCCTCAACAGCGGCCATCTTATCTGTCGGATTCAGGCCCGGCAGTTGAATGGCAATGGTGCGAAATTTGCCCATCCTGTTATTGGTCGCCAACAGGCCGATCGCTTTTTCGGACAGGGTGCGTGCAATAATGATCAGATCGCGGACGGAGGCCGCATGTGCCGCCTGCAAGACGGGGAAGAGCCTCCGATGATCCTCAATATCAAAATCGCACAGGAAAATGGCCGGATTTTCCACAACGGTATAACCATTGGGCGCATCGTCGGTCACGAGGGTTTTAGAGAACAACCCGCTGTAGAAGTAATTGCCCGCAACATCCTCATGCCGCACACCGCGCCCGTAGTCATCGCGGATTTCAAGCCGCCCATATGCGCCGAGCAGGTCAAAGGCCGCGCCCAGCGCCTCCGCTACCTCATCATCATGACACAGCGAATGCGCCATGCCTGTGACGGCCTGTTGGCCTATCAGCGGAAACGCCATGTCATCCAGCGCCTTGAGGAGCAGCGGCACAGCTCCTTCAAGGCAGCGGCGCAGACGCATCGCATTCCCCCCGGCGGCAATGTAACGCAGCCCGGCGTTGAAAATGGCCTCGAACAACACCGCGACAGTGGCTGTCCCATCCCCAATCGCCTCGTGCTGCCGTACAATCATCGAGCGCACCAGCATCGCGCCCATGTCCTCATCCCGATTGGGCAGTTCGATCATGCGCCGCGCAATGACACCGCCATCATCCAGGAATTCGGGCAGCGATTTGGTCTTGTTCAAGTGATCCATCGCCACGCCGCCGGACAGCGGCCCCAGGGTCGGACGAATAGCGCTGACCATCTTAGAAATCCCTCGTTGCAGGCTCGCATGAACCTGCGGCTGAAACACAACGCCGGGTGTCTGTCGTCCTTTCATGCTGTGCCTGTTATCCTTTCAAGCCACCTATCATCAAACCCTCAGTAAGGTAACGCTGCCCAAAGATATAGATGATGATGACCGGGATCGTCGACAGCACAATGCCCGCCAGCACGACTGAAACGCTCCCCGTCCCCATATAGCCCTGGAGATCAACAATTCCAAGCGTGATGGGAAAGCGCTCTTTGGTGCTCATGAAGATGAGCGGCGTAAAATAATCGTTCCATTTGCCGTTAAACGTCAGCACCGCCAGAATTGCCAGACCCGGTGAGGCGAGCGGGAGATAGATTTTGGAGAAAATTTGCCATTGGTTGGCCCCGTCGATCATGGCGGCTTCTTCAAAATCGTTGGGAATTTGCATGAAATACTGCCGCAGCAGGAACGTGCCGAAGGCGGTAGGGATCGACGGGATAATCAAGGCCCACAAGGTATCGTTCATATGCAGGATGCGCGAGATGAGGATAAAGACTGGAATAATCGTCGCCTGCCCCGGAATCATCAGCGTTGCCATCACAATCCAGAACAGCACATTGCGTCCCCGAAATTGCAATCGCGCAAAGGCATATCCGGCCAGCGATGCTGTCAAAAGCTGGCCGAATACGACGGATAGGGTGATGAAGAAGCTGTTGCCCATCTGCTGAAAGAAGGGAATCTCCTCAAATACGCGCATATAGTTGGTGAAGTCCATATCGACAGGAATCCACTTCGGCGGTACGCTGAACGACTCCACCGGGGTTCGCAGCGAGGTGGAGACGACCCACAAAAACGGCATCAGAGTCAGGATTGCCATGATGATCATAAAAATCATCGCCAGCCATTTGCCCACATCGATTTTCAGACGGACTCTGGTGACAGTGGGGGCGGTGAATGGGGCAAAATTGGAGTTTAAGGATGTCATGGGTATCGGCTCCTACTGATAGAAGACCCAGCGGCGGCTGGCAATAAACTGGAAAGCTGTCACCATCAGAATCACGGAGAACAGCGTCAGCGCAATGGCCGACCCATAGCCGAATTCGAGATTGCCGAAGCCGGCCTCATACATCATCATGACGACGGTACGGCTGGCATCGCCGGGGCCGCCGCGTGTCATAATGAAGGGTTCATCGAAGAATTGCAGCATTTTGATCATGTCGGTGATCGTGGCAAACAGGATCGTTGGGCTGAGAAGCGGCAGCGTGATACGAACAAGTTTACGCCAGCCCTGCGCCCCATCGACCTCAGCGGCTTCAAGGACTTCGGTGGGGAGGCTGGTAATTCCGCCCAGATAGATAATGAAACTGAAGCCCAGATTGCGCCACACCGTGGTGAGCGCGATAGCAATAAGCACGACACTGCTGCTGGTGAGCCAGGGAATTTTGTCCACACCCAGCAAACCCAGGTAATAATTGATAACGCCAAAATCCTTATTAAATAAATAGCCCAGGGTGACGGCCACCGACGCCCCAGAGAGCAAAACAGGCAAAAAATAAGCTGTTCGGAAAAACATCGCCAGTCGGCTGCCCGCCAGACGATGGACCGCCAGCGCCAGCGAGAAGGCCAGCACTTCCAACAGGGTCACGGTCATGATAACCAGGATGAAGGTGTTCTTAAAACTGAGCCATACGCGACCATCCTGCACCAGACGGTTGAAGTTTGCCAGCCCGACGAATTCGGGCGGTCTGAAAATATTCCATTTATGGAAGCTTAAAACGATGGTGTAGAGCATTGGCCCAATGATGAAGATCATCAGCCCAATAATGGTGGGGGCCAGGAACAGATATCCCAGTATCGCCCGCTGGCGCTTAATCCCATTAATGGTATCGGCTGCCAACCACTGTGCAACGCCGCTCCGCTTTTTCTTCTCACTCGGCAACACATTCGCGGTCATAGAGCACTCCTGGAGTCCTGGCATGGAGGCTCTTTGATGAGCCTCCTGTGTCAGCGTTTATAGATTTATTGAGATGACAGCTTATGCATTACGGGCATATAGCGCGACAAGTTCATCCTGCATCTGGTCAAGAGCATCCTTTGGCGACAATTCGCCGCTGGTTGCGAGGCTGGTGAAGCGGGTGTAAATATTGGTCATCTCGATTGAGAAGACCGGGGCCGGGATCGGGCTTGTGTCAGGGCGTTTGTCCAGCGCGTCATAGAAGACGTTCCAGTTCTCGATGCCGGTCTGTTCCCAGTATTCAGCCGTATTGATCGAACGGCGAACCGGAGTTGTGGAGGCATTTGCCATCCAGGGGATCAGCAGCATGATATCTTTGGCTGTGGTGAATTTGGCAAACTGCCACGCCTGATCCTCACGGCCTGACCCCGCCAGAATCCACGCGCCGCCTGTGCCGAATTGATGACGCTGTGACTTCCATTTCGGCCAGTATTGAACGTCAAACGAGCCTTTTTCCATGCCCGCGTTGATCAGAGCGCCGCCCCAGAAGCCGCCCGCGATGGTCATGCCCAGCTTGCCGGATATGAACAGACCATCCAGGGTGCTGCCCCCGCCGATTTCGACGGAAGGTGTCAGTTTGTCCGTCGTCAGGCCGACGACGAACTCCAGCGTTTCAACCATCGCCGGATTGTTGGCCTGCGGTGCGGGCCAGCGCCAGCCGCCGCCGCGCCCTTCCGCCAGCGGTTCATCCTTATAGAAGGTCGTCCAGATGGCTTCGCCGCCGGGAGCGCGTTCTTCCGTCAGCAGATTGGTATTGTTGACGAAGAACCAGGGTGTCCAACTGCCCCACAGACGGTTCGTCCAGCCAAAGCCATACGAGTCTTTGCCTTCGCCGATGCCTGTCAAGGCTTTGGCATATTCAACAAACTGGTCTTTCGTCCACTCTTCACCAGGGACTTCCAGCCCAGCTTCCTTCAACAGCGCCTTGTTGAAGTAGATGTGCGCCGCGTTGAAATCGCGGGGCAGTTGATACAGATTGCCTTCATACATCATGCCTTCAATCAGCGTCGGGCTGACATCGGAGAAGTATTCGGCGAGGTCGGCTTTGTCTGCCAGAACGCGGTCTGTCAGAGACATCGCCAGACCTTCTCCGGCGTAAAGCTGGGTTGCTTCTGTGGCTGCATAGCCAATATCGACGGGCTGCCCAGCGGCCAACTGTGCCAGAATCTTGCTGGCAACTTCGGCATGGTCAACCCCGGTGACATTCACAAATTCAATATTAATGTTCGGGAATTTCTCTTTGAATGCTGCGACAACGGCCTCATAGCTCTCAGCATTCTCCTGGAAACGCAGTGTGACCACCGCATCCTGTGCAAATACTCTCAAAACCGGGACAAGATTGGCTCCCAGGGCCGCAGCGCTAATCGCTGACAGCTTTAGCAAATCACGACGACTCATCTGACCGGACATAACAACCTCCAAAATAAACAGTTAAAACAAGATTTGACACGATGGCTTATGCAATCACACTCGTTTGATAAGACATCCATGCCCTAACACTGGCGTTATTGCCAGATTGACGACATCATCCAGATATCGAGCGAACGCAGATGCGTCTTCGCTCCCAACAGCCGCACCCCGTTACTCATCACATCGGAGGAGTAAACGCGACCTGTTATACTCGTGCGCTGGTTGGCAATAATTTCAACCACTGATCCATCAAGCAGGATACGGAGTTGAAGAGATTCATCATCCGCCAGGGGATGTGGGACAGCATCAATATGAAGGACTGTATCATCGGCGGATATTGTCCGAACGATCAGACGCTGCTGGTCGGCTTCGTAAACAATATCGATTCGTTCCGCGTTATTGGGAGCGCACGCCAGCGAGAATCCGCATGATCCATCAGGCTGAGGCATGAATTCGGCGGCGATCTCCAGGGCAAGCCCGCTGACGGCGAGGGGAATTGTGTGCGTTACGTCCATCGGCCCCTCATGATGATGGTGGCCGCGCAGCATTTCCAATTCCGCGATGGGGGTCATGAGAAGGCGGTACTGCCCGTCCAGCGCCAAGACGCGAGGAATGGATTGGACGCCTGACCATCCCGCCGCTTGCTGGGCCTCGTTGGAACGCGACTCGCGCACCCAGCCAAACAGCAGCCGCCGTGCCTGCTCATCAAGAGTCGTCAGCGGGGCATACAGCCGCCCGTGCTCCAGGATACCTTCATGCAGCGGGGTGAAATGGTGATCCACGTAGGTTCCAACGAAGTAGATGACATCGCCCGTCATGCCGCCAAAATGAGACGAGATGATCAGAACCCAGTGCTCACCAAGTTTGAAGAAATTGGGGCATTCCCATATCATCCCATTGCGCCGGATATCCCCCACAAGCAGAGGATGCAGATAGTCCCAATTGATGAGATTGTGGGATCGATAGAGGAAGACCGCACCACCCACACCCTTGATGCGTGACCCAACCACCATGTACCACGCATCCGCCTCCTGCCACACGAAAGGATCACGAAAATCGGCTGTCTGGCCTGATTCCGCTGGAACATTGCTGATGACAGGATTGCCAGGATATTTATCCCAGGTCAGCAGATTATCAGAACTGGTCGCCATACACTGGACTTGAATATCATGCTTCTCACCCTGCGTACCCGTATAAAAAATGGTAGGCGTCCCGTTGTGATTGACCGCGCAGCCGGAAAAGATGCCCGCCGCGTCATATCCATTCGGTGTGGGGGCAATGGCGATGGGCAAATCCGCCCAGTGAATCAAATCTAGACTGCTGGCATGGCCCCAGTGCATGTTGCCCCAGAGAGGCCCATCAGGGTTGTGCTGGTAAAAAAGATGGTAGGTTCCCTGCCATTGGATCACACCATTTGGATCATTCATCCAATGGGTCGGCGGGAGGAAATGATAATGAGGGCGATGAAAATCTGTAACCAGATTTTGATGGTGACGGGGTGAGATCGGCTGGTCAGCGGCCATACATCATCCTCTACAGGCAATAAGATCATTATTTGTGAAAATGTGATCGATCCCAAATGTTCAAATACTATAACATGGCCTTATCGATCACGCAACCCCTCTGCTTTCAATTTCACGATGTAACCCCCGAATATGTCTAATCTTGTATCGTCTGCACAAGACTCATATCATATTGTCTATGCAGCAACGTCTATTAACATGCATAATCCCCTGAGCAAACGCAATGGCCGATAAAAATACGATTGAAGATATTGCAAGAGCCGCAGGTGTAAGTCGGGGAACGGTGTCTCGCGTTCTCAATCAGCATCCCTCAGTGAGCGGCGACACACGCGAGAAAGTCCTCAGCGTGATTGAAACGTTGAATTATCGTCCCAACTTCAGCGCCCGTCATATGCGAACTGACAATTCCAATCTCATCGGCTTTGGCCTGTTAACAGACGAGGTGATTACGACGCCTTATGCCGTCGATATCATTCGTGGTGCACAGGAAGCGTTGTGGAAGCAGGGCAAGGTGATGCTGGTCGTCAATGCGGGGTACGATAAGCAGATGACGGAAGCATCTCTTGAGGCCCTGCTCGAACGGCGTGTTGAGGGGATTATTTACGCAGCCATGTATCATCGGCCTGTGCAACTGATGCCTCATGAGTCGCAAGTGCCAATTGTACTTGCCAACTGCTTCTCGCCGGATCAGTCGTATACATCGGTGGTTCCTGATGAAGTGGCCGGGGGCTATGCGGCCACGAAACATCTCCTTTCCAAAGGACATCGTCGGATTGGCTTCATCAATCTGGGCCGTCCAAGCGGGGGAGGAGGTGAGCCAGTTCCCGCGGCCACTGGGCGGCTCAAAGGCTATTGCCAGGCGCTTGAAGAGTATAGCGTTGCATTTGATGCCTTGTTGATTCGCGCGACAGACCAAACATCACAGTCAAATCGTCAACTCACGTATGATTTGATGACTCTGCCTGTCCCGCCGACTGCGATTTTTTGTGGCAATGATCGTACCGCATTGGGGTGTTACGGGGTACTTTCTGAGATGGGGCTGCATATCCCGGATGACATTGCGATTGTGGGCTTTGATAATCAAGTCGGTCTGGCAGAACATCTGTGGCCGCCGCTCACGACGGTCCAGCTTCCGCACTATGAGATGGGCAAATGGGCGGTTGAGTACTTGATGGCCGTCAAGGAGATGTCATCCCCATCGCCCATCCAACACAAGCTTGATTGTCCTCTGGTGATCCGCAAATCAGCTTGAGCTTATATTGGCTCTTTAATGAATGGTGCAGGTCGCTTATTCAGCGCTCCATGAGAAACATGTCGGCATGAGTGCTTGGCCGCTTTAAAATCCAGAAAAACACCCTGGGTATTCACCTGAAAAAGCATATCAGGGATCGCCTCAAGCAGGGCCTGAACCTTCTCTTCAGTCTTTTTACGCTCGGTAATGTCGTTGCTCACCAGCAACGCTGAGACAACCTGACCATCTTCGATAATAGGCGCGGCACTTGTCACATCCCAGTGAAGTGTTCCATCATTGGGATCAATACTGCTGGTCTCATACTGTATTGTTGTGGTCCTCTTATCAAAGACCTGCTCCAATGCATGCATCACCATCTCGTGAAAAGTCTCCGGCACAAAAATTAAAAAGCTTTGCCCGATGAGAGCATTGAGCGCCGCAGAATCAAACCCTGGAACACGGATGAACTCAATACGATTCTCGCGATCCGAACGCGTGATAATGGAGGGCGAATTATCGAGCAGGGAGCGCAGACTTGCCGCTGAAGACATGAGCATCTCTTCAGCGGATTGGCGTTCCAGCATTGTGCTGACCCATTTTCCCATGAGCGCAAAGAAATCCACATCAACAGACGCCATTGTTTTAGGGCGAGGCTTCGCACTTGAGAAATTGAGTGTTCCAAAGCGTTGTCCGTTGATTTGCAGCGGCACACCGATATACGCTCGCTTTAGCGATGGGGAGGTATGGATTGTTCTGCGGAGAGAGTTCAAGCTCACTAACATAGAAGCCCGATCCATTGGTAGGTTCCAAATTACTGAACTGTCTGAGAGCGACTTCCTCGACCTCTTGGATATCCACGTTGAAGACATCGGCCAGAATCTCACCCTGCGCATTGAGAGCGACGATATCCATAAAACTCGGATATGTATCCAGTGTATTCTGTATTAAATCACCCAGATGTTCTTCTTGTGTGCTGTTTGCGATAAATCTCAGGTTATTTTCTGCATTATCGACAAAACCTCTGATTTGAAGGGCTGCCGTTTGAGCCGCAATGGATTGACGACCCTGCCAGGAGGATCGCTCTGAATTGGCCACCAACAGAAGGATACTTGCCACAATGCCTGCTAGGGTAATCAGAAGTATGCCTCCGATGAGGATCAGCAGGCGGGTACGGAGATGAGATGTACGACCCGATATAGCGGGATCAGTGTTGCGATTTATCATTTGATAAAACCAGGCAGTTAATCGAAATTATTCTTAATACAGTATATTGACAAGTGAATAAAATCTCTACTATGCAACAAGCCAGGTAACTGCTCAGGCAGGCAAAAGTGGCAGAACAACCATGATCTGAGATAAATTTAGGCCATGAACGAACCTCTTGATGTAACCCAACTCCAAGCCCTCGATAAGGACAGCCTGATTGC
>DAOTUR010000474.1:0-3258 GCA_034436915.1 Anaerolineae bacterium | reverse complement strand
TCGGAACTGGTGAGGCATTCCGAAGTGCCTATGTATTCGTCTCTAACAGAGCCTTTTCAGGCCAAGTCTGGTAAGCACTAGGGCTAAAAGCCCCTCTCTTCAGGGATGGGGATGCTTACGGTGCGGGGATGCTGGAGGAGCATCGATTGATTTTGCATGGCGTTAGACCCTTAGACTGATGATGCCGTATTGCATTGATTCAAAACGTCCTCATGAACGACGCCTATAAGCATAGGCTCAGTGAAGGGTTTTAGATAGACAATACAGAAAGGTTTTACGACTTTTTATCGTACCTTTACTGTAAACCAATTTGTAAAGTAATTTGTTTAATAGAAGATGAAAGAGTTGAAGAAAAATTATGGGTTTGATAATCGTTTTACTTATTTTATCCGATACCAGTATTGGTACTGCGTTTTGAAGTTCAAGCTGGCATAGAGATGGATCGCTGCATGATTGTCGGCGCTGACCTGGAGATAGGCGTATTGTGCGCCCTCTTTGCGTCCCCAGGCCAGCAGCCTAGTCATGATCTGTCGGCCTAAGCCCTGTCCGCGCTGCGACTCATCGACCACGATGTTAAAGAGGCCGAGGCGTGGCGGTTGCAGCACCGCCAATCCGACAGCTATGATCGCCCCATCCCCGCCCATGAGGGAGGCATACCATGTGGGGAAAGGAATTTGCCGCAGAGTCTTTTCTAAGGCGTCATGATGCCGCGCTGGAACGGGATCAAGCGTTTGATAGGCTTTGAGCCATGCCTTTGTCAGCGTTGGTGTTCCCTCCATATAGGGGGCATCGTGAGAAGGCGTGAGGACACAGGTTTGCAGCAGTGTAGGAGAGACAATCTGATAGCCCTGGTCTGCGAGGGACTCATCAAGATGAGGGGGCTGGCTGGTCGCTGTGATCTTGAAGATGAGCGGTAAGCCGCATGAGGCATACAGCGCTTCGCAAAAGGCAATTTTAGTCGCAAGATCATGGGTGGATGGGAAGAGGGGATGGATGGAGTTGGCCCGTTTGGTGTAGCCTTCGGAGAAGCGCAGCAGCCAGCCGTCATGCCAATAGGCTTTCAGCGCGGGCATTGCGGCATTGGCTGTTGTTTCGAGTTCAACAATAGAAGCCGGATCGATGAGCATAAGTACGTTTCGTCGTGTGGATGGATGAGACGATTATGTCGCATGTGTAGTTATAAAACATTCTGCATCCCTAACATAAATCTTCTTGTGGAGACAATATTTTCCAATGTATTCTTTAAGATTTATTGATTTGACATCCGCTTAACCGTGATTTAAACTGCTTGTATTGTTCGAAAACTTGGGAGTGTTTATGCGCTCACTGGATTCACACATCAAACTGCTGATTTCAATGTCCGATTGTTTTAGCCTGTAAAGCACGCGCCCTTCACTAAGCGCGTGTTTTTGTTTCAGATCATTAAGCCGTAGAGAAGGATTTGTACAGGATGGATACGAGCTACATCAGCAAGGTGCAGAAAGCTAAAGACTACGCGGCAGACACGGAACGTGTCACGTTTCACACCCTCACTCTCGAATTTCGCGGCGATAACAACAGCTACCGCATCTCGCTCGGCCCTGATGGATGGTCATGCACCTGCCCCGGCTTCTCTAGCTACGGCATCTGCCCGCACATTATGGCGCTGGAAAAACGTTTCAAGCCGATGCTGAAGCGCACGCCGCAGCCGTATGCCGCGGGACAAAATATCGTGAGCGATGTCAAAAAAGCCCACCGCTATGCGGATGAGACGGAGCGGATGCACATCATCCAATTTGTGGCCTCTGTGCGCGGGGATAATCGTGAGCACACTGTGACATATGATCATGGTGATTGGACGAGCACCTCATCCTATTTTAAGTCACACGGCATTTGTGCCTATTCAATGGCCCTGGAACGTATCCTCAAAGGCATGATTGAACCCGTCAAGAGCATTCAGCAAACGCCCCCTGTTCAGACGGAATAACCCCTTATACAGCGCGAGGGGCAGTGTCCGGTCTGCCCATGACCTTCGGCACTGCCCCTCGAAGTGCTAGACCAATTCTCCTTATAGACGTGTCTCTCGCCCGCGATTAGAATGCTATTATCGATTCGCTCACTTACACGAGGCACATCTCATGTTCGATTGGTCACAGCAGAAAGTCATCTTAACCGGAGGCGCGGGGTTTCTAGGGCGTCACGTTGCGGCGCAATTGCAGTCGCAAGGGGTGGGAGCACTCATCATCCCACGTCGTGCCCAATATGATCTGCGCCATGAACAGAATGTTGCACGCCTCTATGCCGACCATCCCGATACAACGCTCGTCATTCATCTGGCGGCCCGCGTGGGGGGCATTGGCTATAACCGCCAGAATCCGGCCACGCTGTTCTACGACAATATCATGATGGGGACGCTCATGCTGGAGCAGGCGTATCGCTGCGGCGTGGCGAAGTTCGTCGGCGTGGGGACGATCTGCGAATATCCCAAATTTACGCCTGTGCCGTTCAGCGAAGATGATCTATGGAACGGCTATCCCGAAGAAACCAATGCGCCTTACGGCCTCGCCAAGAAGATGCTGGCCGTGCAGGGGCAGGCGTACAACCAGCAGTACGGCTACAACGCCATTCATATCATGCCCACCAATCTGTATGGGCCGGGCGACAATTTCGATCCCGAATCGGCGCACGTCATCCCGGATATGATCCGCAAGATGCTGGCCGCCAAAGACCAGACATGGCCGTTTGTATCGCTGTTTGGCGATGGCACCCCCACCCGTGAATTCCTGTACGTCAAAGATGCGGCAGAAGGCATCGTGCTGGCAGCGTCAGATTATAACTCGCCTGATCCGGTCAATCTGGGCAGCGGCGTGGAGATCAGCATCAAAGACTTGGCTGAGATGGTGGCGGAATACGTGGGCTATAAGGGCGAACTGCGCTGGGACACCAGCAAGCCCAACGGCCAACCGCGCCGTCAGGTGGATGTGCGCCGCGCCCAGGCCAACTTCGGCTTCCGCGCCCAGACGAGCTTTGCGACGGGCCTCAAAGAGGTGGTCGATTGGTATCTGGCACACCGGACGACGACTGCAGATAGCGTGTCCTAGAACACTTTTTCTCATAACGGGTCTATTTTAAGGCCCGTTATGCGTCTTCCCAGGTGATCGTGTCGTACACATCGGCCAATCGCAGCACACAGTCGATGGAGGGCAGCGCGATCTCATCCCCAATATCACGATAAATCACCGAGGGCCAATCCTCGCTTTCACGGCGATAATGGGTGAC
>DAOTUR010000473.1:0-9616 GCA_034436915.1 Anaerolineae bacterium | reverse complement strand
CATAAGCTGTATTTTTCGCATCTGTCAAGATTCCAGTGATATGCGAAAAGTCTGATAGGTTTTGAGAGTTCGTACTCACCGAAGTCGATTAATCCAAACGTGTCATGTGCAAAGTCCAGCTAAGGACGCGTTTAAAAATAAAGTCGCAGAATGGAGATGAGACAACCCATTCTAGAACTCCGCGGCGTTATTTTTAAACGCGTCCTAAGGATATGTGGCCTCTGATCAGCCCGCGGCATCCGCTCTCACCAGAGGCTAAAGCCGTCTGTCTAGGGAGTACCAAGCCCCGTAAACGGGGCTTATGGCGCGGGAGCCGGCGCGTTTGTAGCCCCATTCATGGGGCTTTGTCACGCTAGGCGGACGGCTTTAGCCTCCGACAACGCGGCGAGCAATGTTCGATTGTCTTAAGTTGGTGCATATCGGACGAGGCCTGCCGTGTCCCTACAGCCTCATTGATTGTTAAACCTTCCTCCCCACTGTAAAACACTCATGCCATTCTCCCCCTCTCAATCTATGCCGCATGGCGTGATGGTGCTATGCTGAAAATGTTTTGACCGATGCAAAAAAGAGGGGCCATGCCCACAAAACCCCATATCCTCTTCGTGATTCTCGATACACAGCGCCGCGATCACCTCTCGCTCTACGGCCACAGCCGCGACACCGCGCCGCAGATGGCTGCCTTCGCGCAGGGGGCGACAGTGTTTGAACGGGCCATCGCGCCCGCCCAGTGGACGATTCCCGCACACGGCTCACTCTTTACGGGGCTGTATGCCAGCGCTCACGGCCTGACGCAGGCGTATCAATCGATGTCCGGGCAGTTCCCCATGCTGGCCGAGATTTTGCAGCAGAGCGATTATCACACGGCGGCCTTTTGCAACAATCCACTGCTGGGGCTGCTGGAGACGGGCTTGCAGCGCGGCTTCGATCACTTTTACAACTATGCCGGGGCCACGCCCAATCGCCCGATGGATATGCGCCGCAGTATCGTTCGGCGGGCGGCAGCGACCCAGATTCGCCAATTTGCGCGGCGTGTGACCAATCAATTCGCCCATTCCGATGCGATGTTCCGCACATCGCTGTCGCCGCTGCTTGTGCCGATCTGGTCACGCTTGGTGAATTTCAAAGGCAATGCGGCCCAGTCGATTGATGATCTGATCGATTACTGGGGCCAGCACACCGCAGGCGGCGCAGACAAGCCGCTGTTCGCCTTCCTCAACCTGATGGGAACGCATCTGCCGTACCGCCCGCCGCAGGCATGGCTCAAGCATGTTGCGCCGGAGATCGCCCAGGATCGGCAGGCGTATGGCTTCATGACGCGCTTCAATGCCGATGGTGTCGGCTGGATCAGTCCCACCGATGCGCCGCTGGCCGATTGGCAGCGCCACACGCTCGATGCCTTCTATGATGCCGAGATCGCCTATCAGGATGAGCAGTTGGGGCGCTTGTGGGCCTATCTCAAAGCATCCGACACGCTGGATAATACGCTCGTCATCGTGGCGGCGGATCATGGCGAGGGGCACGGCGATCACGGCTATATGGGCCACAGCTTCGTTGTGTATCAGGAGCTGGTGCATGTGCCGCTGTTCATCCATCATCCCGCGTTTCCGGCAGGCAAGCACATTACCACGCCTGTGAGCACGCGGCGCATCTTTCATACGATTCTCGAAGCAGCGGGTGCTGTGCCGCCCATCGACGAGGCCGACCCGAATGCCAATGTCGAGGGCTTATCGCTGGCCCGTTCGCTGAATGGACGGCCTGATACCGAGTGCGGTGTGGCGTTTGCCGAGGCGTTCCCGCCTGTGAATCTGCTCAATATCATCGAAGAACGTCAGCCGCAGATGGTGGAACGGTTGGCGCTGCGCGAAGTGCGGCGCGGCGTCGTGGTGGGCGATCATAAGGTGGCGCTGGTGGGAGATCGTATCGAGAATCTCTACAACATCGCGGCTGATCCTGGCGAGGCCCATGATATCGCCGCCGAACAGCCGCAGATTGCCGCCGCGCTTCAGCAGCAGGTGGCGCAGTTCGTCACGGCACAGCAGGCCCAATCACAGGCGGCAGACAATCAGAGCATGAGCGGGGATGTGCTGGAGAATCTGCGGGCGTTGGGGTATATCGAGTAAAGGCTGCCAAAAAAAAGTTAAAAATCAAACCGCAAAGGCGCGAAGGATGCAAAGACAGGCTTATCACAGATTCTTTGCCTCCTTCGCGTCTTTGCGGTTTTTTTTGTGTTTTTATAGGCTGTAGGTCTGGCGTTGGGGCCATAGAGAGAATGAGTAGGGGAGTGGCACGCCACATTTTCAAGCATAAAGAAGCAAGAGAACCAAAAAAGCCCCTCTCCTGGGATCGAAGATCAGGGGGAGAGGGGTTGGGGTGAGGGTTAGGCAAATGACATCCGTCCGCCGCCCATTTGCACGCCGTACCACGCCAGCGCCAGCGCGATCACAGAGTCATCGTGCTGGCCGCTCGGCGCACTGTAGCGATAGCCGCCACCTGCCAGACGTTCTAGCGTATATGCTGACAACTCATTGAGCAAAGTCGCATCTTTAATGAGAGAAAGATCGCCGCGCTCGATTGCTAATGATAAGCTTTCGATCAACGGCGCTTTGCTGCGCGAGGTCGTCATGAAAGGGCGGACAGGCAGGCCGTCGCGCTGCAAGGCCTCAATATTGACGCTGCCCATGCTGTTGGCCTCAGCCCAGATGACATTAGTCTGCCATTTTGCCGCAAGTGTCTTGAGACGTTCGCGCTGGAGATGCCAGCCTATATGTTGAAAGCGATCCATTGCCACCATCTGCCGCGTTGTGGCATCGATCACCACGAGAGCGGTAAAATCCTGCTCTCGGCCCCAATCGCAGCCCATGATGTAACGATGGCCCTCCTGCGGCCCGCTCCCTGCATCGAGAGTCGCGGCCTCACGCAGTCCACGAAAGACCACGCCGGCATCATCGACAAATTCGGCCAGATACTCCGCCCGCCAGATGCGCTCCGGCGTCGTCTGATGAATCGCCTCAAACTCCGACGCGGCAATCAGCGGGTTGGCGCTCGATGGGAATTGGAAAGAGGCCCAATCGGCTTGCTCGGCATCCTGGCCCAATGCATACAGATCATGAAACCAGTTGCGACCATTGGGTGTGCTGAGAAACAACGCGCCGCCTTGCCGATCCAGCAGCATCGGGCGCACGACCTCAGCCCAGGTATTAGGCGGCATATAGGCGGCTTCATCCAGCACGACGAAATCCAGGCCCGCGCCGCGCAGTAAATCGGGGGCGTGAGTGCTGCGAATCGTAATGCTGCCACCGCCGCCGAAATCCAGCCGATACAATGACTCGTTAACCGTCGTCCCAGAGAGATTCTGCGTCGTCGTCCTCAAGTCCCGCCACACCTGATTCGCCATGCGGTATGTGGGGGCGAGCCACCAGGTCGCTGCGCCATGCACGCACGCTCTGTCGATCAGTTCCAGCTTCGCCAGTTCCGTCTTGCCGAAACGCCGCCCACACGCCACGACGCGAAACCGCGCCGTCGATTTCAGAATCGTCATCTGCCCAGGGTGGGGCTGGGGCAGTAACACCGTCTGGAGTGACATATTCAAAGCGGATGACCTGTTCTGCGGGTTCCGTATCGCCCGCCAATTTGAGATAACGATCCACAACCACGCCAAGCGCACTGGCGATCTGGTTGAGCGGGGCTTTTGCGATGCGCTCCTCATCCAGGGCGCTGACCAGCCGCAGCGAGGCTTCGGCCATCGCCATCTGTGCCTGGGCGATGCAGAGGGCAGCGCGTTCTTTCTGCTCATCGGCCATCTGGCGGCGCAAGAGCAGGACGTCTTTTTGCCAGTGACGCAGATGGGTCAGGGGGATTTTCAGGCGGCGGCTGGTGGCTGTCAGACCCTCATCCGCGATGTGATCCAGCGCCGCGATCTTCTCATGCAGGGTGTAAATACGGGCCATTGGTATCTCCTGGACGCTGTTTTTGCGGACACGACAATCGAGTCTTGATGGAAGTATGTTCATCAAAAAACAGGACACCCTGACGCGATCTGACCATCCGGTTCATTACGGACAACGCCTCAGAAATCAGAGAGGCCGCCGCGTCGTATCAGGGTGTGTTCTGTAGGATCACAATAGCATGAGGCGGGATGGAAAGGGCGAACATTTGGTCGAAAATTTGTTCGCATTTTCGTGAGTGGGGGAGGGACAAGATAAATAACTCAATTCTCTATACATCGAAAACGGATGTATAATCAAAGAGATGATCGAGGAGCGTTTTTATGAAGACTATGATCCGAATTCTTCTGTATTTCATGGCGTGCGGCCTGTGGTATGGCACGATGTTTGGTCTTATAACAGGAATCGGTTTTTATCCAGTTTGGGTGTCCTGGAGTAGCGTGGGGGGTAGTTTTGGACTCCTATGTGGATTTTTGTGCGGACTGTTCATGATCGTTTATCATCGCCTGTTTTTTCATAGCGATATCGATATTGCGCTCTATCGCCGCCGCGTTGCCTTATGCGCGGGCTTAGGTACAGGCTTCTGCGTGTTGATGTATCTTCTGTTTGATCGGGTAGAAAAACACCTGCCTAACTGGCCATATGAATTCATACGCTTCATGCTCGTTTTCTCGCCCTTTATAATTTTAGGTGGGTTTGCGATGGCCTATACAGCGCATCAATATCCGGTGTGGATTGTGCGCCAGATAACTATGGAGGGTGATCTGCCACGCCAGGGGCCTCGCATTTCGACGGAGCGCAATCGCCTGCTGCGGCACATTCACCGTCGATGGGTCATGGTGCTGATCGGCCTTCCCGCCGCATGTGTTCATATTTATTCGTTCAACAGATACATGTTTCTGTTTCCATGTCCTGAGACGACATATCTGATGTACTTTTTGTTCATATTGATCGCCCTGCTGTTTTCTGCTTACTGTGCCCAGGGCAACGCGCTCCTCATCACCTTTGTGAAAGTCCTGATCCTTGAGGATTACTTCCCACACATCTCGGCGCATTGGCATCGTGTCATTCTGACGCTGCTCTCCTTCGTCTATACGCTGGTGACAACATGGTGGACGCTGCTTCTCGCGCCGTTGTATGCGCTTTTCATTGCCTACCACGTCTATCACACGCTGGCCCTGCGCGATGAAGGGTCTGAGAAGGCCAAACGCAAAGAAAAGATAGCATAGGTCTTCTGAGTCGTGTGTCAGCCAGAAGACCCAGCGCTTTTAACTTATCATAAGTAAATCAGTATGATTTTGTATTGCGTATCAAAAATTAAATTGCAGGGCGTAGCGTGCTACGCCCCTACAAAAACGCTCGTCATTCTCACTTTATTGACATACTACGCGGTGGGTGTCGGCACAGCCGGCTCATTCTGACCGCCCAGACGCCGCCGCGCCGTTTCGCGTCGTCCGACTGCCGGGACATGCTGGGTGGCTTCTGCCAAGCCAAACAGCGGCATATTGCCATAGACCGCCTCGTACTGGCCCGCCTGCACCAGATACGTCTCGTGATAGATGCCCACAACGCCATTCCCGCCGACGGCCTTATTGAAGCGCTGCCACGCCGGGAGGTGCGGATCGTTAGCATTACGGGCGAACGCCTCCAACTGCTCAAACGAGCGCCAATACTGCACCGACATCACTGTGCGCCAGCCCAGAAAAAACTGATTGCTCATCAGGCCTTTTTCCGGGTGCTGCATCAGTTCGCTGATCATCGGCCCCATTGCGTTGGCGACAGGCAGCCATTGACGGATGGCAAGCAGATTGTTGACGCGCATCCCGATCAAAAACACTACGAAGGGTTCATCGGTCTGGGCGGTATAACGTCCGGGGAACACGGCTGACATGATATCTCCTTTAGAGAGTGATTTTTTCTACTGGATCGAAAAGGGGCGTGGCACGGGCTTCTGTGACGCCCTGCTCATTCAGGCAGCGCAGCGCCTCAAGCAAAATCTGATTGTCTTCAATCAGGTAATCCTCAACGACTTTGCCCCACACAATCCGCACAAACTGCGTGCCGTGATTGTGATAGGTGCTGCCATCGCGCAGCGTGGCACGAATATCAAATTGGGCCGCGACCCAGGTGTTCCGGGCATCCCGCTCACAACCATATGCCGCGCTGTGATCTCAAGATCAGGGAAAAGGCGATGAATGCGCTCGAACCACTGACGCACTGTCTCGCGCTGATGAAAATCGCCGTCCAGGGCATGATCGCCGCTGAAGGTGAAATGGATAGTGGGCGCAAACTGCCTGAGCAGCGGCGCAAACTCGGCGTGAGAGATCTGGCGATAGCCGTTTTGCAGGATGCGCTTAACGATGGTGTGGTACATGTGATTCTCCTTTCATAGATGTATACGTGTTTATGTATAAAAAGTTATATAGCAAGCCATTTTTTTAGGGTACAACGTTTTCTACCTTGCGGCGTGAGATTGGATAGAAGGGCATGACATGTCATGCCCCCACATCACAGCATCTGATCAACCCGCCCAATCGTTTCTTCCAGCCACGCGATGTACATGGTCTCGTACAGTTCCCCAAAGCGGCGCGTGCTGTCCCACAGCAGCGCATTCCCCACAAGCTCCGGCTGCCCATCGATCATCTGCTGGATGGCAAGCGGCGTGTGCTGGCGATACTCGGCCAACTTTTGCTGATGCAGCGTCATCTGGAGACGAAGCTGCGTCAGAAGTGTCTGCTTCTCCTGCGGCGATTGAAAGAAGACTTTCACCAGCAGACCATCTTTTTTCGTCTCGGTCTCCGTGATCGGCTCACGCAGCCACGCCTGCATATCCGCACGGCCCGCCTCTGTGATCTGATACACACGCCGATCCGGGCGGCCCTCCTGCGGCTCGATGTGTGACACCACATGCTGGCTGGCCTCAAGACTTTTGAGCGTGGTGTAAATCTGGCTGAGTTTGGCGTGCCAGAAATTTCCGGCGGAGACACTGATCCAGCTTTCGAGATCGTAGCCGCTCATCGGACGATACTCCAGCAAGCCTAACAAAATATATTTGAGCATGTACTCCATCCTTTATATATAAAAGTTTATATAGGTATTCTCGATTTCTGTCAAGCAGCAAAAGAGGAGGGGGCCTGTGCGGGCGTTGGGGAATCGCATGATTCATATACATCGAATTTCGATATAATAGAAGAAAACATTGAGAGGATGACCCATGCCATACAGCATCCGCAGCATCTCGTATTTCACCGTCTGGGGCCTGATCTATGGGCTTCTGCTGGGCGCATTTGCAGGCACAGCGATTTACCCGTACTTTGGCACGATCTATTCCGTCTTCTGGGGGCCAGGGATTGGCGCGGCCTGCGGCCTGCTCACAGGCGTGATTGCGGCAGTCGTCCAGGCCAGCATGTTTCACCTGGATATGGATCTGACGTCATCTCGGCGCAAAATGGCGCTGGGCATCGGCGCTGTCACCGGGCTGGCCGCCCCGATTTTGCTCATTGCCACGACACGCGGCTTTTTGTGGGGGACGGGGATGCTGAGTGATATACAGCCGTTTACGGCGCTGTCGCTGTTTGCGTCGGCGTTCTGGGGCAGCCTGTCATCGGCGTATATTGCCAGCGATCACCCACAGTTGATCGCCCGCCTGACGGCCCGCCGTGATTATGCGGACATTGATCTTGATATCCCCAAGCCGTCGTATGAGGTGTCAAATGCGATGCGCCGCCTGCTGCGCTACAGCCTGAATCGCTGGGTGATGGGCTTGGCCGCTGTGTTGGGTGCAGTGATGTATGGTTTGGTTATGGGATCATTGCGCCCGAACCTGACCTCATTGATCACTTCTTTTGCAGGTGGGGCGCTGCTGGGTATCGTGGGGGCTTTTTTCATGGCGCTCTATGTTGCTTTTGGCAATGCCGCCCTGGTCACTTTCCTCAAGCGGCTGATCTTGCGCGAGTATTTTCCGCACATGCCCGCGCAGTGGTCGCGCTGGACGCTGACTGTGAGCGCCTTCGTCTTTAGCGGGGCTATCACCTATTGGACGTTCTTCCTGGCCCCGGTGATCGCCCTCATCACCGCTGTATGCGTCTATCACACGCTGGCCCTGCCCGACAAAGCCAAACGCAAAGAGAAGAATGTGCTGGCTCTGGAAGAGAATATGGCAGAGGAAGAGGATCACATCGCGCTGATGGAAAGCGAACGTCTAATGAGGACAGATCAGTAAAACAGCCTCGCACGAGAATAGGGAGAAAGACATGTCTTACATACGGCGGACGATTAGCTACTTTTTGACCTGGGGGACATTCTACGGCGTTCTCCTGGGTGGATTGACAGGGACGGCATTGCTTCCGTTAATTGGCACAGCCTACGGAGTAGTGCTTGGTGTGGGAGCCGGAGTGATAGCGGGACTCATTGCCGGATTTGCGGCTATCGCGTTTCAGGCGGCACAGTTTGACAGGGATAGCGATCTCGTTCTTCATCGCCGTAGGGTGGCGCGACAGGTGGGAAGCGCAGTTGTCCTTGTACCCATCGTTATATGGATCATCAGCATGGCGCTGAGGGCTAACCTGGGGTTCATCCTCTCCGCTCTCTTTTTGCTTGTAACGCTGCCCTGGGCAGGTCTTGCAGCGGCATATGTGGCTCATCGCTATCCAGATGAGATCGTGAAGCGCATGACCAAAGGCAAGCGGGGACAGCTTACAGAGTATGAGGACGATCTACGGCCTGAGCAGAGCAGTGTCGTCCAGGCAACAGCGGCCTTGTGGCGACGTGGATCGCTCAAATGGCGTATGCTGCTTGGGGCGCTAGTGGTTGCATTTCTACATGTGACCAATCGCATGATGTACCTGTCATCGCTTCCGTTAGCTCGACAGGGTCTGGAGATTCTGCTCGCAGGATTGGGGGGAGTCCTTGTGGCGGAAATGATATGGGCCTGTCTTGCTCTGGCAAATGGGGTGCTGTTGACGATGCTCAAGCGGGTTGTATTTCAGGATTATTTTCCTGACATGCCTGCCCGCCGTTACCGCCGCATCCTCACAGGCCTTTCTTTTTTCTTCACCCTGATTATAAGTTGGTGGACGTTGATCTTTGCGCCCATCATCGCTGCTCTGACCGCGTATTCCGTGTATCACAGTATCGCGCTTCCACCCGAGTCCCTCGAAAAAGCCAAGCGCAAAGAGAAGAACGTGCTGGCACTGGAAGAGAATATGGCAGAGGAAGAGGATCACATTGTGCTGATGGAAAGCGAACGTCTAATGAGGACAGACCAGTAAAGCAACCTCGCACGAGGATAGGGAGAGAGACATGTCTTACATACTGCGGACGATCAGCTATTTTTTGACCTGGGGGACATTCTACGGGATGGTTCTGGGCGCATGGTCAGGCACAGCGATATTTCCTCTATTCGGGACGCTTTATGCTGTGATATGGGGAACAGGCGTTGGCGCTGCCTGTGGATTTTTATGTGGCTCACTGGTCGCAGTCCTTCAAGGCTTCACCTTTCATCCTGATGTAGACATGGTTCGTTATCGCCGCCGCCTGACACTTGGAATCGGGTATCTATTCAGCTATCCATACGACAACGGCCCTTGTAGGGGCGCGATGCATCGCGCCCACGCCAAATCCCCTACAAATCACCAGGGCACGATCCATCGTGCCCCTACAAACCCACGATT
>DAOTUR010000472.1:0-2715 GCA_034436915.1 Anaerolineae bacterium | reverse complement strand
GCCGATTGTGTGGCTGTTCATCAGCTCTCTCAAAGCCGAATCCGACTTTATGAAGTGGCCGATTGTCTGGTTTCCCACAACGCCCAAATGGGACAATTATCTGCGTGTAATAACGGATA
This sequence comes from Anaerolineae bacterium, assembly GCA_034436915.1. Taxonomy (GTDB): domain Bacteria; phylum Chloroflexota; class Anaerolineae; order Aggregatilineales; family Phototrophicaceae; genus JALHOR01. Next base: position 2,596 of record DAOTUR010000472.1, on the reverse strand, counting down.
CGCGCTTTGATTTTTTGAAGGCGGCGTTCAATTCGCTTGTCCTGGCGCTCCTTTTCTCCGTGCCCAATGTGCTCTTTAGTGCTAGCGCCGGTTACGCCTTTGCACGGATGAAAGCGCCGGGTCGAAATGCACTGTTCGTCATGCTCATGGCAACACTGATGATTCCCCAATCGGTGACGTTGATCCCCCAGTTCATCATGTACTCGCGGATGGGATTGGTGAATAACTATCTGCTCTGGTTTTTGTGGGGCTTAGCTGGGTCGCCGTTTCAGATTTTGCTCTTTCGCCAGTTTTTCGCCGCCTTCCCTAGAGAACTGGAAGATGCGGCAGCGATTGATGGGGCGGGACGTTTGCGAACGTTTATTCAAGTCTTTTTGCCCAACGCCAAACCTGTGCTGTCTGTCACCTTCCTGTTTGCGTTTAGTTGGGTGTGGGGCGACTGGTTCTACCAATCGTTGTTTCTCAGCGGGGATAAAGCGACCCTGGCGATGAAACTCGCCAGCGCTTTCACCGACCCCAGGGGAAACCCGATTGTCACCCTGACGTTGACAGGGCTGGTCATCTATGCGATGCCGCTGGTCCTGGTGTACTTGTTGATGCAGCGCCAACTCGTGCAAGGCATCGTCACGACTGGTCTCAAGGGATAAATAAAGGATTACGTTGTGACATCCTCCCATACACTCGCGTCCACCCCACCGCTGGGCTGGAACAGCTTCGACTGCTATAACGCCTCCGTGACGGAGGCTGAAGTGAAAGCCAACGCCGATGTGTTCGCACGGCGGTTAGCGCCTTTTGGCTGGGAATATATCGTTGTCGATTTTTGCTGGTCTCATCCAAATCCCCAATTGCAGCTCTCGCCTGATTTGGAAACACGGCCTGATGGTACCGTCTTGCCCAATTTGGTGTTGGATTCCATGAGCCGCCAGATACCTGCCCCCAATCGCTTCCCATCGGCGGCGCAGGGGCAGGGCTTCAAGCCACTTGGCGATCACATTCATGGGCTGGGCCTCAAGTTTGGCCTCCACATCATGCGCGGGATTCCACGCCAGGCGGTTGAGCAAAATTTACCCATTGGCGGCGGTCTGCGTGCCCGTGACATTGCCGACACAAGCAGTATTTGCCCCTGGCTCAATCACATGTACGGTGTAGACATGTCGAAGCCCGGCAGCCAGACGTATTACAATTCCCTCTTTGAACTTTACGCGGCGTGGGGCGTGGATTATATCAAAGTCGATGATATCGCTTATCCCTATCACGTGCGCGAAATTGAAGCCATTCACTGCGCGATTGATGCCTGTCAGCGCCCGATGATCGTCAGCCTGTCGCCTGGGCCGGCTCCTCTGAGCGCCCTGGATCACCTGCGACATCACGCCAATTTGTGGCGTATCTCGCCTGATTTTTGGGATGATTGGGGCCAGCTCAAAAAACACTTCGCCCTGTGCCGTGATTGGACACCCCATATTGCAGCAGGCCGCTGGCCCGATGCCGATATGCTGCCTCTCGGCCAACTGTCCGTACGCGGACCACAGGCACTGTCGCGTGTGACGAACTTTACACGGGCCGAACAATTCGCGCTGATGTCGCTGTTTGCCATCTTTCGCAGCCCGCTCATGATCGGGGCTGATCTGCCCAGCACGGATGAGTTTACCTTTTCCTTCCTGACCAATCCCGAAGTCCTGACCGTCAATCAGCACAGCCACAATACGCGCAATCTGTTTCTCAATGAAGAGAGCGCCGCCTGGAGCGCAGACACCGACGACACCACCGAAAAATACGTCGCGCTGTTCAACCTGAGCGATATGGACAGCCTGGTTCCCCTGCAACTTGCCGCTCTGGGCTTTTCGTCTGACTGCCAAATCAGAGATCTATGGCAGCGGGATGATCTACCAGGCCTCGTCGCGGGGACATTTGCCCCCTTGTTAAGCGCTCATGAGGGGCGGTTGTATCGGATAAAACGAGTCGGATGAATGTTCTCGGACTTTACACATGGCATTAAAAAGGACAATTTTATGCTCGTCAACATCCTTCATCGGGTCACTCCGGGAGAAATGTACCCCTATTTTCTCTTGCAGCAGGATTACGTTCATCAATTGAGGCTGAAAGTAACCTTGATGGTACAAATTGATGCTATGCAAGACCCGCAAATCGTGGCAGACATAAAGCGCTTTCATGATGAATATGGCGATGAAATTGCCCTATCACTCTCACTTGGCTACGACTCTCCGGAATTTCGCCAAACCATAGGCGCTCCGGAAGAATTTCTGTGGCTCTACAGCACCGAAGAAAAGCGCTTTATTATCCAACTTGCAGTCGATTACTTTCGTAAAACGTTCGGGCATGATCCGCAATCAGCAGCCTCGTATCATCTCGATGCGATCAGTCAGCAAATCCTGAAAGAAATTTGCCCCTCCATCAAAATTGCAGTGGCAGGCTGTTTTGAAGAAGGCGTCAAGGTTTTTCATGGCTGTAATCACTCCTGGTATCTCTTCAATGAAGGGATGCCTTGGGGTCCATGGTATCCCTCTAAAACCCATACTTTACGCCCCGCGGAAAACGAAGCCGATTGGACAGGTATGATTGGTGTTCCACATCTCTC
>DAOTUR010000471.1:0-4238 GCA_034436915.1 Anaerolineae bacterium | reverse complement strand
CCTAACCCTCCCCACTCCGTAGGGAGGGAACTCCCCTCAATGCGAAGCGGGCAGGGGCCGGGGGAGGGGTTGGGGAGGGGTTGGAGTGAACCCGAATGGCCCACAGTCGATGTCATCGTGGGCAACCCGCCGTTCCTGGGCGATAAAAAGATGCGCGGTGAATTAGGCAATGAGTATGTGACCGCACTTCGCAAGCTGTATGAGGGCCGTGTGCCGGGTGGGGCGGATCTGGTGTGTTACTGGTTTGAGAAAGCCCGCGCACAGATTAAAGCAGGCAAAGCGCAGCGGGCAGGACTTCTCTCAACCAACTCGATTCGCGGCGGCGCAAATCAGGAGGTCTTGAAGCGCATCAAAAAGACAGGCGATATTTTTATGGCCTGGGCGGATCGGGCCTGGATTCTTGAGGGCGCGGCAGTTCGTATCTCAATGGTTGGGTTTGATGATGGCAGTGAGACAGAAAAAACGCTTGATGAGAAGCCTGTATCAATTATCAATGCTGATTTAACCGCAAAAGTCGATATTATAGGAGCCAAGTCGCTTACAGAAAACAGCAGCTTGAGTTTCATCGGTACACAGAAAGGCGGCCCGTTTGATATCGACTCTGCAAAAGCACGCCAATGGATCAATGATGATCCCAAAAATGCCAATGTTGTACGTCCCTGGTTAAATGGCTCAGATGTGACGGGAACACCTCGCAATATGTGGATCATCGATTTTGGCGCTTACATGTCTCAAACTGAGGCGTCAACCTATGAAGCTCCTTTTGCTCATGTTGAAAAATATGTACATCCAAAACGGGAAAATTTGGCGCGATCTAATCATCGAGAGAGATGGTGGTTGCACGCAGAAGCCCGACCCGGTATGAGACAAGCTTTAGCACCATTAAAGCGCTTCATTATCACACCTATGACTGCTAAACATCGTCTATTTGTATGGTGTGATATAAACACTGTGCCTGAGAATTTACTTGTCGCCATAGCCCGTGACGATGACTACTTCTTCGGCGTGCTGCACAGCAAGATTCATGAGGTCTGGTCGCTGCGAATGGGGACATGGCTTGGCAAGGGCAACGATCCGCGCTATACGCCCACAACCACCTTTGAGACCTTCCCCTTTCCCTATGTCCCTGGCAAAGAGCCGCTGGATGACTCGTCTTATCAGGCCATCGCCGCCGCCGCCAAACAACTCCACGAGGAACGGCAGGCGTGGTTAAACCCACCCCTCCCTAACCCTCCCCACTCCGTAGGGAGGGAACTCCCCTCAATGCGAAGCGGGGAGGGGCCGGGGGAGGGGTTGCTTGTGGAGCCGGGAGGGTTAGGGAGGGGTGAGGGGTTGCGGGGTGATCGCACCCTGACCAACCTATACAACGCGCTCAATGTGTTTCGCGGCACAGACACCATGAAGATCAAGCCCGCCGCCGGGGATTTTGCGCCGCGTCTGGCGGTGCTGCATGACGCATTAGATGCGGCGGTGTGCGCGGCCTACGGTTGGGATGTGAGCGTGCTGGCGGATGACGAGGCAATTCTGGCGCGTCTGCTGGCGCTGAATGCGGCGAGAGCATAACACCCCTCCCCGCTTCGCAAGTAACCCCTCCCCCGGCCCCTCCCCGCTTCGCATTGAGGGGAGTAAGAGACCGTTTGATAATGCAAAATGTTATGCATGATTCGTGTAGGGACAGGGCCTGCCCTGTCCATTTTCACGCGATGAACGGACAGGGCAGGCCCTGTCCCCCCTGTCCATTTTCACGCGATGAACGGACAGGGCAGGCCCTGTCCCTACGCCAAAATACATTTTGTTTGTAACGAATGGCATTATAAAACGGCTTCTAAGGACGCGTTTAAAAATAAAGTCGCAGAATGTACATCAGACGATCCATCTAGAACTCTGCGGAGTTGTTTTTGAACGTGTCCTAAGAGAGATAAGTTCCCTCTCCACGCAGTGGGGAGGGCTAGGGAGGGGTCTCGCAGTGGGGAGGGCCAGGGGAGGGGTTGGGGGAGGGGTTAGGTGTTATACTTTCTCTTTTTTGATCGCTGAAAGGTTGCTTGAATGCTGACGTCGCCGTCCGAATGGCACATCCAACAGGCCCATTGCACCCTCACCCGCCTGCGCCCGTCGCTGGAGGCGGCCATCGGCAAGGGGCGCGATGCCGAACGCTTTTTTCAGCGCTTATCGCACAAGATGCCCCTGATTTTTACGCTGCTGCACAAGCTGTACGGCGACCAGTACGATTTTTTCTATCATCTGCAAAATATCCTGGTCAGCGCCGCACAACTCTCGCGTCAGCGCTCCGCCGATCTCAAAAAGTTGGATGAACAGCGCCGCGCCGCCCCGCACTGGTTCCAATCCGAGCAGATGTTGGGGGCCATCGCCTATGTCGATCTGTTTGCAGGCGATCTCAACGGCATCAAAGACAAACTCCCGTATTTCAAAGAATTGGGCGTCACCTATCTGCATCTGATGCCGCTGTTCAAAGCGCCGCAGAGCAACAGCGACGGCGGCTATGCGGTCAGCGATTTTCGCAGCGTCAATCCGTCATTGGGGACGATGGCGCAGTTGGCCGCCCTCGCTGCTGACATGCGGGCCAACGGCATCAGCCTCGTGCTGGATTTCGTCTTCAATCACACGTCGGATGAGCATGAGTGGGCGCAAAAAGCCCTCAATGGCGATCTTGAGCATCAGGCGTTTTATCTGATGTACCCGGATCGCACGCTGCCCGATCAGTATCAGCGCACGCTGCGCGATATTTTCCCGGAGCAGGCCCCCGGCGCATTCACCTATCGGCCTGAGATGGAAAAATGGGTGTGGACGACCTTCAACACCTTCCAATGGGATTTGAATTACAGCAATCCGTCGGTGTTCCAGGCCATGCTGGAGGAGATGCTGTTCCTCGCCAACCAGGGCGTAGAGGTGCTGCGGTTGGATGCGGTGGCCTTCGTCTGGAAGCAGATGGGGACACCGTGCGAGAATCTGCCGCAGGCGCACACCATCATCCGCGCCTTCAATGCGCTGGCGTCGGTGGTGGCTCCGTCGATGATCTTCAAATCAGAGGCGATTGTGCATCCCGATGATGTCGCCAGCTACATCAGCCCGCAGGAATGCCCGATCTCGTACAATCCGACCATGATGGCCCTGACCTGGGAGGCCCTCGCCACCCGCGATGTGCGCCTGCTGAGTTATGCTATGGAGCATCGTTTTGCGCTGCCGCAGGGCTGTGCCTGGGTCAATTATGTGCGCTCGCACGATGATATTGGCTGGTCATTCGCTGATGAGGATGCCTGGGCGCTGGGCATCACGCCGTTCCCGCATCGCCAATTTTTGAATGCCTTTTACACGGGCCAGTTTGAAGGCAGCTTTGCGGCGGGCGTGCCGTTCAACTTCAATCCTGTGACGCTGGATATGCGAATCTGTGGCATGGCGGCATCGCTGGCGGGCCTGGAAGCGGCGCAAGCACAGGGCAATGTGCCGTATCAGCAATTGGCGATCAAGCGCCTGCTGATGATCCACAGCCTGATCATCAGTGCGGGCGGGATTCCGCTGTTGTATCTGGGCGATGATATTGCCATGACCAACGATTACAGCTACAAGGACGATCCTGCCAAAGACAACGATGCGCGCTGGGTGCATCGTCCGCGCTTCGATTGGGCGCGGGCAGCGCAGCGCAGCGACACGTCCACACCCGAAGGCCAGATGTATCAGGGCCTGTCGCATCTGATTCACCTGCGGAAGGCCACGCCGGCCTTTGGCACAGGTCACACGGCCTTCTTTGACTCTGGCAATCGGCATGTCCTGGCTTATGTGTGTGATGGGCAGGTGCTGGCGCTGGCGAATTTTTCCGAGGCGGCACAGATCGTCTCTGCGGCGGTCATCGCGTCCCACCTGAACGCCACACCGAGCTATGATCGCGTGACGGATGCGCTGCTGCCTGCGGGCGATGTGAGCCTCGCACCGTATCAATATGTGTGGCTGACAAAAACGCCTGAAAAAGCGATAAAATCGCGCAAGAGGATCAAGTAAGCTTTTGCCTCCTCACCCCAACCCTTTTTTTAGGGGGGGCGGTTTTTTCGCAACAGACGCTGTTCTGCACATGGACACGGCCTGTCGTGTCCACACATGCAGCAACTTAGAAGCCGTTTGATAATGCGGAACGTAATGGATTTACCGTATTAAACGCATGTTTTGGAGAGCGTTTTCCGTAGGGGCACGATGCATCGTGCCCCTACAAAAGACCAAACAGGGCG
>DAOTUR010000470.1:0-4075 GCA_034436915.1 Anaerolineae bacterium | reverse complement strand
CGCCCTGTTTGGTCTTTTGTAGGGGCACGATGCATCGTGCCCCTACGGAAAACGCTCTCCAAAACATGCGTTTAATACGGTAAATCCATTACGTTCCGCATTATAAAACGGCTTCTAAGAATATTGATCGTGTACTCTATGTGACAGCCTCCTATTATAACGCTCTGAGGCACAGGAGAAAAACGATTAATCTGCCGATTGGATCGTCTCGTAAAATGAAATGGGACTCATAAACAGGCTCTATACAGGCACAGCAGATAAATGACCTCACGCCGTAAAAACGGCCTCATCGCGTTTGACCTTACGACGTGGGATCATCGCCCAGAAGCCGATGACCGCCAACGCCGCCGCCGCCGCCCCACCAAACCACATCGCTGAGGGGCCGTAGCGCTCACTCAGCAGGCCGCCAAACAGCGGGCCAATCCCCGCCCCCACCGTGTAGAGCATGGCGAACACGCCCATATAACGCGCCCGCATCTGGGCAGGCGCAAGCGCCGCAACGAGGGCGCTGGCTGTGGGGGCCGTGAGCAGTTCGCCCAGCGTGAGAATGCCCATGCTGAGCAGGTAGTGTGGCACAGTGCGCGAAAGGCCAAAGCCAATCAAGCCCACGCTGTAAAATACGGCCCCGGCAGACAGAAGCGAGTAAGATTTAAAGCGCCGTGTCGAGCGTGTGACGAGATACTGGAACAGCACGACCATGACCGCATTCAGGCCCAGGATATAGGCGTATTGATTCTCAGGGATGCCATAGGTCTCTTTGACGAACACGGCCAGCAGGTTAAACACCATTGCCGCGCCAATTTCCAGCATGGCAAACGTGGCGCAAAACAGCATAAACGGCCTGTCCGTCAGCATGGTCACAAATTCGCCCGCAACTGATTCATTGGGTTCAGCGTGTGTGAGAAGATCATCGTTCTTGCGCTTGCGGCTGGGCAGGGTTTCCGTCCAGAACAGTAGGACGATCACCGCCAGGACTACATTGACAACCGCTGTGACATAGTAGGCGAACAGATGGGACTGCACGATGAGAAATCCCCCCAGCACTGGCCCCACCGCAATCGCAACATTGCCGAAGATGCGGGCCAGGGCATAGGCTCCGGTGCGCTGCTCCGACGGGAGAAGATCGGCAATGCTGGCATTGGTGGCAATCATGAAGATGGGCATGAGCGTGCCATAGAAGATGATCAAAATCGCCCACTGCCAGATCTGATTGGCCTGACTCATCGTCATGAGCAGCAGCGTTGTCCCGATTAGGCCCAGGAGCATCGGGATTTTGCGCCCACTGCGATCCATCCACACGCTGACGAGCGAGGTTCCGATGAGGCTTGTCACCGCTTGCAGCGAGGTCAGCGCGGCAATGGTGGCGATGGATGCGCCTGTCTGCTCACGAATATAGATCGCAATAAAGGGCCATATCAGGGATGCGCCGATACGATTGAAGAAATACAGGCCCATCAGCCCGTTAAAAGCACGCGAATAGGCATTGAAGGAGATTTTCAAGCACTCACCTTGCTGTCTTTATCTGTCTCATTAGGAAGAAGCGTGGATACGACTCTATTTTAAATCGGCCCCGCAATGGAGATAAGTCCATTACAGGCCATTTCAGACGTTATAGAATCTGTGCATGAGGGGGATAGAGAATGTGGATGGTTTCATGCATTATCTGCGGAATTTTAACGTCATCACGCGCAGCATGCGGGCTGCCGCTTCTTGAAGAAGAGGCGCGGCCTCCTTCATGGCATCCTCAAGCGCCATGGGGCGGGCGACGATAGGGATGATGGCATCAATGCCATAGGCATAAAGTTGATCGGCCTCATCGCCAATGCCCCCGGTCAGCGCCACAACGGGAATCCCGTGCCGCTTCGCCCGCAGCGCCACCCCGACAGGCGCTTTGCCGTGTGCCGTTTGCCCATCGATGCGCCCTTCGCCAGTGATGACGAGATCGGCGGTCTGCAAATGCTGATCGATATCCAGCGTATCCAACACAAGATCAATCCCAGGCTGCAAGCGTGCGCCGCAAAACGCGATCAAGCCCGCTGCCAATCCACCAGCCGCCCCAGCGCCCGCGATATCGCGCACAGTGATGCCTAAATCGCGCTGAATGATGTGGGCATAATGCGTCAGATTTGCATCCAACTGGGCGACCATCTGCGGCGTAGCGCCTTTCTGCGGGCCAAAGATACGCGCCGCCCCCTGATCGCCCACCAGCGGATTATCAACATCACAGGCGGCGATGATCTCACACGTTTGCAAGCGTGGATCGAGGCCGCTGATCTCGATGCGATCCAGCATGTCCAGCGCACCACCGCCCCATATGATCTCCTGGCCGTGTCGATCAAACAGGCGTGCGCCGAGAGCCTGCGCCATGCCCGCGCCGCCATCGACTGTCGCGCTCCCACCCAGGCCGAGGATCATCCGGCGTGCGCCTCTGTTCAAGGCCGCCCGCATGAGTTCGCCCGTGCCATATGTGGTGGTCACAAGCGGATTGCGGCGCTCCGAGGGAACCAGACGCAGCCCTGACGCATTCGCCATCTCAATAACGGCTGTCGTACCATCGCCCAGGATGCCAAACGACGCCTGGATCACATCACCGAGCGCGTCCATAACAGCGGTGGTGTGCATCTGGCCGTCTGTGCCGCGTACCAGCACGTCCGCTGTGCCATCGCCGCCATCGGCAATCGGCAAAAGAATACAGTCAGCGTGCGGCATGATGCCCAGGATGCCCTGCTGAATTGCCTCTGCTGCTTGAAGTGCGGTCAGGCTGCCTTTGAAGGCATTGGGAGCGATGACAATCCGCATATGACACCTCGTTTCATCAGGATCATGGAGAGACAGATTGTAGCGTGGGATCGAACAAGAAAGGACATGAGGGATTCGCAAGGATGCGCTATACTCCGCCGCAAATCAGGAGATTTCCCCCAATGAACGCTTCCCTTGCTTTATCGACACACGCGCTGACGATTGGCTATCCGGGCCGTCCCCCGTCGCTCTTAGCACATGACCTCGATCTGACACTCGCAGCGGGCGAATTGGTGTGCCTGCTTGGGCCGAACGGCGCGGGTAAATCTACTCTGCTCCGCACTCTAGCGGGCTTGCAGCCCGCGCTTGCGGGAACAATCCTGCTCGACGATCAGCCCTTACAGCGCTTGTCTTCCAAAGAGCGAGCACGCTGCCTCAGCCTTGTCCTCACCGAACGCCTGCCCAATATGACGATGACGGGCTATGAACTCGTCGCGCTGGGCCGCTCACCCTATACTGATTGGTCGGGAACGCTGTCTTCACATGATGAATCCGTCATTGCCTGGGCGGTGCAGGCCGTTCAAGCCCAAGAACTTGCGGCCCGCCCGTTGCATACGCTGAGTGATGGGCAGCGGCAGAAGCTGTTCATTGCGCGGGCATTGGCGCAGGAGACGCCTGTGATGCTGCTGGATGAACCCACCGCCTTTCTGGATGTGCCGCGCCGCGTGGAGATGATGCGCCTGCTGCAAAATTTGGTGCAGACGACAGGGACAGCGGCGCTGCTGTCGACGCATGATCTTGAAGGGGCCTTACGGGCGGCGGATCGTGTGTGGCTACTGCATGATGGCACGCTGCACGTCGGCGCACCGGAGGATATTGTGCTGTCGGGCATGTTGGGGGCAGCATTCACAGGGGATGGGGTGCATTTCGATCTGGAACAGGGGACATTCCAGTTTGCAGCGCAGCCCACGCGCACGATTGCCCTGCGCGGCGCGACTGATGTCCGCACGCTGTGGACGCGCCGTGCCTTAGAGCGCATCGGGTGGCAGGTGGGCCAGAGCGATATGGCGCTGGAGGTGACTCCGACTCATTGGCACTTGCATCAAGGCACGCATCTCACGCCTTATCGCACGCTGTACGATCTGCTGGCGGCTCTGCGGCATGAGGTGGCAGTGTAAGTATATCCGAGCAACCTTTATTTACAGACGTATAGTTACTGGTTAAACTTCACAATAGTAGAAGAATTGAGATGACCTGATGAGTATCCGTCACGTTTGCAAACTACCTGCTTTCGATGGTACGAGTCTGCTTCATGAAAACCCAGAAGCAGTTTAGC
>DAOTUR010000469.1:0-1781 GCA_034436915.1 Anaerolineae bacterium | reverse complement strand
CGCCCTGTTTGGTCTTTTGTAGGGGCACGATGCATCGTGCCCCTACGGAAAACGCTCTCCAAAACATGCGTTTAATACGGTAAATCCATTACGTTCCGCATTATAAAACGGCTTCTTAGCTTAATGCCTATGCAGCGTGCTGCGCCCCCTAGACAGCAACTTAAGGATATGTGGCCTCTGATCAGCCCGCGGCATCCGCTCACACCAGAGGCTAAAGCCGTCTGTCTGGGAGTACCAAGCCCCGTAAACGGGGCTCGTGGCGCGGGCGCAGGCGCGTTTGTAGCCCCATTCATGGGGCTTTGTAAGAGTAGGCGCAGGGCTTTAGCCTCCGACAACGCAGCGAGCAATGTCCTTAAAAGATGGCTTGTCTTAAGTTGGTGCATAGGGGGGCGCAGCGTGTTGCGCCCCCCTATGCCAGATGCTCTATCTCAAGGGCGCGATATATCGCGCCTCTACGCCAATCTCTCCTCAAATTTATGATTTGCATCATTGGCTATTAGAGAGAAGAATTACGCTCGTCGTGTGTATACACGTAGACGGGCTGTTTTTGCAGGGGCGGGGCCGCAGGCGGCAAAATTTCGGCAATCGCCTGATCCATCGCGGCATTCAGGCCGCCGACAATCGCCCGCAGATGCTCACGCGCATATTGCAGCCGCTTCTTGACTGTCGTCAAAGGAATTTGCAAACGATCCGCCAATTCCTGGGTCGATTCGCCTTGTAGATAGAATCCCTCGGTCACGGCGCGTTCGTGATCAGGCAGAGCCCGCACCGCCAAGAGCACCCGCTCCTGAAGATCGTGCAGCTCATACTCCTGCTCAAAACCTTCATCGGCCAGGGCCATATTTTCATCATCCCAGACGCCCCACTCCACCTTCTTGCGGCGCACCTGACGATCACATTGTGTCATGACAATACGACGCAGCCAGTTTGGGAAGCCTAATGGTTCCACCAGTTGATCCAGATGAAGATAAGCCGTGAGGAAGGCTTCCTGAACAACGTCTTCCGCAGCATGGGCATCACCAAGCGTCCGATACGCCTGATAGAAGGCCATCTTTTGAAAGTGTGCGACGAGTTCGTTAAACGCACTCTGCCGCTGTTGTGCATCACCCACCTGAGCTTGCATCACCAGGGGTGCATAATCGGACATGTTCCGGAACTCCCAAGACTGTGATATCTCTGATTATAGTCCACCTCCTGCCTGTCTGATAGCAAGAAATGTGCAAGAGATCGATGTCTCATGCGTTATTAACGTCAAAAAAATTATCTATAAAATATATTTCTATAACTATTTGACTGACACTCGAACAGACATTCAATGCCTTTCAGACGCAATCCATACCGAGGGAAAAGAAATTATGTTCTACAATGAAGAACATTGGTTTTAAATTTGTAACATACTGAGGGTCTATGACAATTCCACCACGCACCTACCTTGTGTTTCAAGTTATATACGAATATCTCAGCGAAGACATCCACCCGACCTATCGTGAAATTGCCGAGCGCTGCTATATGGCCCATACGAGTGTTCTGCGCCATATAGATCGTTTAGAGGGCATGGGCTGGATTGTGCGTGAAGAGGCGAAAGCGCGGAGCATCCGCATGGGGCCGCACGCTCCCGGCCTCAATCCGCGCCTCATGATTGATAAGACGCCGCCAAAGGACTAAGGCTTTTCCAAAGAAATAGCCGTTCCCATTCAGAGAGGGGCAATACGAACAAACCATTTTTGGATCGTCGTCCGTGATTATCTTGTGGCTTGTCCTTTTATTCTACATCGTCTTGG
>DAOTUR010000468.1:0-1850 GCA_034436915.1 Anaerolineae bacterium | reverse complement strand
AATGTCGTCAAAATGCCGTCTGGGTTCAGCTTCCAGGCGGCGGCAGCGGCGGGGCTGGTCTATGTCACGGCGTGGCATTCGATGATCACACGCGGGCATCTCAAGCCCGGCGAAACGGTGTTGATCGTGGGGGCGGGCGGCGGCGTCAATTCGGCCAGCCTGCAAATCGCCAAATATGCAGGCGCAAAAGTCATCGTTGTGGGCAGCAGTGCCGAGAAATGCGAACGGGCCAGGCAGTTGGGCGCGGATGTGACCATCAATCGGGCTGAGAAGCCGGATTGGGCGAAAGAGGTGTTTGCGCTCACGGAAAAACGCGGCGTGGATGTGGTGGTCGATAATGTGGGCGCGGCCACGCTGAATCTCAGTATGCGGGCCTGTCGCATTGGCGGGCGGATACTGATTGTGGGTGGCACAACGGGATACCAAGCCGAAATTAACGTTGCACAAATTTTCACCCGTCAAATCAGCCTGATTGGGAGTACGATGGGAACACACGCTGATTATGCGACGGTGATGAATTTGATCTTTGCGGGCCAGCTCAACGCCGTGATTGGTCAGGTGTTCCCGCTGGACAAGGCGCGTGAGGCAGAGGCGGCGCTCGAAACGGGCGAGACGTTCGGCAAGATTGTGATCGATATGTAAAAATGGGGTATGTCGGGGCATAGCTGATTTACGCTCGGCGTGCTATACCCTCAAAAAGAGGTGGGAATGAATGTGCAAGCAGTAGATACGCAAAAAGATTTTGTCGCGGTCACAACACAGTTTTTGCTCAATACGCCGCCCGAAACATCACGGCCTTATACGGGCTACATGGTCAGCCTTGAGCATTACCTGCGCTCCCTGTGGGCCATTTCTCGTGTTCACAGGCATGAACGGCTCACATGGTCGCTCTTTGCCCAGCTTCTTCAAGGGGCCTTGACCATGCCGCCTGTGCCTGTCGATCCGCTCTGGAATCGTCATCGGCGGCCCAATCTGGCAGCGCGGCGGCCTGATTTTGAGCATTTGCGGGCGGTCATCGTGTATCAAATTGCCGATTTGCATTATATCAATGAGCTTCGGGCGACAGGCGATGTCAGAGCGATTCGCCAGACTGAAGGGCATATCGAGAGACATTGGACGAATAGATCAGTGCTCTCCTATCTCAACACGTCGATTGGCTATTTTGACAATTCTCGGACGCCCGTGTTTCCGTGTCGCTGGCATACGATGGCCGTGTTTCTCCAGGTCGGCCAGCGCTACGAGTAGATATGTCTTATCAAGCCTCATTCCTCTACACGCTCAGTGGGCGATTTAATCTCGTGGCCCTCAAGACGCTGACCGCCCAGACGACGCTGCGGGCGCTGCTGCGGATCACGGTCTATTATGCCGATGGACGGGCATGGCACAGCATCGCCACGCTGATCGATGAGCGGGGCAAAGGGCCGCGCCTGGAAGTTGTCTATGAGGGCTTAAATTCTGAGAAGCCTCTGGTCTATGCCGTGAGTGCGGCGGCGTGGTTGGCGGTGCAGCAGGCCATGACGCACGTCACATTTGACAGCTTGCGCGATCAAGCCGATCTGCCGCAAAATCTCATGACCCTGTGGCGCATTGAGCGGGCGGCGGGCACATTCTATCATGGCCTTGTGCTCTCGCCGCACAAATCGCTGCTGCCATACAGCCGCCTCGTCAACGCGATGGATGCCTATCTGCCGGATGCGGTACGCGAGATGCACGGGTGACGCTCTACTGCCGCTTAGAAGCCGTTTGATAATGCGGAACGTAATGGATTTACCGTATTAAACGCATGTTTTGGAGAGCGTTTTCCGTAGGGGCACGATGCATCGTGCCCCTACAAAAGACCAAACAGGGCG
>DAOTUR010000467.1:0-6437 GCA_034436915.1 Anaerolineae bacterium | reverse complement strand
ATCTTGCCTTCGGCCTCATTCACTTCCACTCCTTTTGCGTGTCGCATCTCGCTCCCCTTTTTTTGAGATGATTATACCCCTTTCTCTTCTGCTTATCGACTTCCGCGAAGCTGTACTAGCGCTTGATTTCCGACATCTTGCGGAAGCCCGCCACCAGCAGCACAAAACCGAGCAGCACAATCAAGCGATGGATGAAATTGTTGAGCGGCTGATCGAGATGCAGCGTGCCTGTGCCAAAGGTGGCGATTAAATGGGCGAACCCCAGCACAATTGCGCCCAGGGTGATGCGATTGATCGAGGTGCCGACGATGCCGCCGAGACCGCGTGCCTCAACGACCATCCAGATTGACGCCGCCACCAGCACAAAATCGAGAATCAAATTGACGAATGAAAGATCCATCTGCATGGCTCTAAGCTCCCTTAAAGTAATAAATCTTTGAACAATTGTGAGGCACGCAGATCCGTGACCTGCGCCATGATCCAGGGGTCGAGGCGATCATCGACCCGCTGCATCCCTTTGGTGACGGCCTGCTTGCCCACGATGCTGGCGACATAGGCGACAGCCTTTGCCAGCAGCGCCCGATACACATCAGCGTGAGCACTGCGAAGCTCAATCGTGGCCTGCCCATCCTGGAGCGAGATAGGCCAGACATTGCGCTGGGCTGTCTCGTTGATGATGCGATCCAGGTTTGCGCCCAGGCGTTTGCCCCCCAGTTGGACAGCCATCTCCCACAAGGTTTTGATCTGGGCCTGAAAATAAATCTGGTAGTACGACTCATCTTTGGTATCAAGATGTTTATCAACGGTGATGAAATCGCTGCGGCCTGAATCGGCAATCGCATGGAGCGTCACGTCCGCGCCGACGAAGCCGCCTTTGTCATCGCGGGTGGCGACGATGCTGCACAATACCTGGACGACTGCGCCTTTGGAGTCTTTGATCTCCAGCGCACGCTTGTCCAGACGCCCGGCTTTGCTCACATCTTTGAGAAGCTGATCAACATCCTTAGGAGGCAGGCCCAGAACATCGCTCATCGATTTGCCGATGATATGCCGCGCATCGGCATAATGCCGCTTGAGCAGCTTGAGACAGGTCTGATCGACAAAGATCACCTGACCGAGCATATTGGTCATCATCAGCGCATCGGCCTGGGCAATGCCGCGCATCTCCTGGGTGGCGGATGAGTTCAATGTCTGTGACAAAGCTTTCGCCATCTCTCCGGCCGAGACATAGCGGCCTTCGGGGTCTTTCGCCATCGCCTTCTCAAGCACCTGCTGCACACTCGCGTTGACATCGGAGCGAATGGCCTGAATATTGGGAACAGGATCATGCACATGCAGCATCAAGACCGCGAGAGGTGTGGCCGCCTGATAGGGGATATGCCCGCTCAACATTTGAAAGAGCGTCACCCCGAGAGCATAAATATCGACGGAAGGCGTGATCTCGTTGCTCAAGGCCATCTCAGGGGCCATGTAATCCGGCGTGCCTAACATGCCTGTACCCGTCAAACGGCTGTTGGAGGCGGTGATCTTGGCGAGGCCAAAATCGGCCAGATAGGTGTTGCCGCGCTCATCCAGCAGCACATTGCCGGGTTTAAAATCGCGGTGAATCACGCCCTTGTGGTGAGCATAATCGAGCGCATCGGCCATCTGGCGCACGACGATTTCCGCATCATTCAGATTCATCGGCCCCTGCGAAATCGTGTCGGACAGGGTTCCGCCGCTCATATAGGCCATGACGATGTAGGGCATATCTTCAAACTGCCCAAAATCATACACAGGCAAAATATGCGGATGCTGCAATGAGGCGATGACCTCGACTTCGAGATTGAAGCGTTCCAGGAAGCCATCATCATGCATCAGGTTGCGCGGCAGCACCTTAATCGCAACATCGCGGCCAATCGATTTTTGCCGAGCGCGAAACACCGTTGCCATGCCGCCTTTGGCAATCTGGCTGAGAATTTCATATTGACCGAGCGTTTGTCCAACGAGATCACTCATGATGCACCTTACGTCTTGTAGCGTTAGTCCCTGATATCCCGTCAATGTCTCGCTTCCGTCGCTCGATAACTAGAGAGGAAAGGGTCACATGATTGCGACAATCGGGAAGCTCATTTTAGGCAGTATCGAGAATATGATCATTATACCCCTTTTGCGGAGGGAAGTAACATATGTTCATAGTTCTGATGCAATATCAGAGCTTTTTGCCACTCACATCAGGGTATGACGGTGAAAGTCTGTGCGATCTGATCCAGAGTGGGAGCTAGGGCTTCAAACTCCGATGCATTTGTGACCGCTGTCACCATATAGACCGCATCTGGCGTTTGAATCAAGAGCAGACTCCCCTCAAACGCAGGCTTATCGCCCACCGCAGGCCAATAGATATTCACGCGGCTGGCGGGGCCGGCTGGCAGTGTCATATCAATGCGATCCAGGATGACGCTATTCTTAACATTTTCTATTATCGCCATGAGCAGAGCTTCATAAAAATCAAGGCTGTTATGCGACTTAAAATTTGCCACAGCCCCGGCAATCGGCGTATTGGTGATTTGACCAAACACGATTTGCACATCAAACTGCTCAATCAGGTCGTTAAAGCTCTTGACCACATCTGACCCGCTTATAAATTCACTCACAGTCGCTTTCATAAGCTGTGTATTGGCAGGCAGACTCATCCAGTTGGCGGGGATTGCCATGCTGAATCCCGTGCCTTGCACCGTTTTCCAGCCCTCTGGAATGCTGATAGCAGGGGTGGGTGTGGGAACAGGAGGAACTGTCAATGTCTGGGCAATCTGATCAAAGGTGGGAGCCAGCGCCTCATACTGTGATTTATACAGAAGGAATAGGAGAAAATAGACCTTATCCGATGTTTGAATCATATCGATGCGCGTCACAAAAGCAGGCTGATCGTCCCTAACAGGTGAGGTGGCGATCATTCGTCGTGCAGTGCCTGCTTGCACCATGATATCATCGCTAAATGTGACCGTAACATCGTCTCCTGAGGCTTCTGCCATCGCCTGGAACAGCGCCTCAAACAAATCAAGGCTCTCCTGTGACTTCGCAACGGCGATGCCGCCTGAGAGTGTTACATCTGCGATTTGACCAAACAGCATTTGCATATCAGCGATCTGGGTGAATTCTGTCATGTTCTTTGAACCAACCGACCCCATAGAGAATTTGGTGACGGCGGCTTCCATAAGCCCGGACGTGGCGGGCAGAGTCAGCCAATTTTGCGGCAGGGCGAGACTAAAGCCATTCCCTGGCACCGTTTTCCAGCCCTCTGGAATATTGCTCGCGCTGATTGGTGCGGCGGTGGCAGTGGGCGGAACCGTAGGGGTGCTCTTCGCAATTTGCACACTCTCCAAAGTCGTTTTGACAAGGGGTGCATTCGCAGTAGGCACAACCTGAGCGGCAGGCTCTCCAATCTGAACGCTGTCCATCACCGTTTTGATGATCGGTTCCAGCGTATCAGCCTGTGCCTTCGGTGCGGCAAATATAAACACGTACTGGAGAGCATCTCTATGAAGCATAAAGACTGTGGCCTGCATGTCAATTGCATTGGCAACCATGATCAGACGTTGGGCCGTACCCGAAGAAAGCTGAATCTCTTCAGCGTCTCCAATGAATTCCCATCCTGTGCCTGCCCCAAGTTCACGCATTCGGCTCACCTGGACTGAATTTGAAAGACTGACCCCTGTATCCTCAACGAGTAGCGCAGCGCCTTGTAAGTTCAGCCAGTTGACGTAGAAGGCGACGCTGCGCTGCTGGTTGATATAGGCTGTACTGCCGTCAAGAATTTTTTGACTATCTTCTTTGGCAATTGAGGCTTTCGCCAGATCGAGGAAACTTGCCAGATCAAGAGAGGCCCACGAGTCTGGCATCAACAACCGCACCTCTGCTGCATTGACCCAATGATAACCGTCTGGGGCCGGAGCATCGCCTGTGCTAGGTGCGATGGCAACCTGCGCGGCATTTGTTGGCGCAAGCGTCGCTGTGGCAGGCGGCGTTGAGGAGGGCAGAGCCGGCGCAAGGCTGGATGATCTGAGGAGGGCGGCCCCCAGCATGACGATCAGCAGGGCCGCCGCTGATACCGCGATGATCGGCAGGCGGCGCATGGGTGTTGACGCTGTGACGAGAGGGACAGGGGGCAGCGCGGCAGGCGGATAGGTCGTCGTCGGCGCATCGGCAGCGGGATCAGGCGCAGGTTTTATCTGCGAGACAGTCGGCTTAGAGGGGGTATCCAGGCGTTGCAGATTGACGGCTTTGCCCTGTGAGATGGCTTCGAGGGCGGCCCCCATCTGCCGCGCACTCGGCAGACGATTTTCGCGCTCTTTTTGCAGCATATACGCGATCAAGTCTTGCAGCGCGGGCGGGGCCTCCGGGCAGTCTGCCACGAGAGAGGGCACAGGCAGCATGAGGATATTTGTGAGCAGGCTCATCGTTGTCTCGCCCGCAAAAGGCCGATGTCCCGTGAGCATCTCATACAGCATGACGCCAAACGCCCAGATATCAGCGCGGGTATCTACGGCTTCGCCATTGATCGCTTCCGGCGGCATATAATCGAGTGTCCCCACCGCGACCCCCGTTCCGGTCAGGCGGTCTTCGGCCTCAATGCGGGCGACGCCAAAATCGGTCAGGCGCGGTGTGCCGTTGGGCGCAATCAGGACGTTCGCGGGCTTGATATCACGATGGATGATGCCCAGGTGATGCGCCCGACTCAAAGCATCGGCCAGTTCCAGCGCCAGCTTGATGGCATGAGGCACGGAGAGTTTGCCCTGCGTCTTGAGCAGGCTCGCCAGATCGCCGCCTTCGATGTACTCCATAACGAGGTAATAGGCGTCATCATGCTGAATCATATCCAGCATTTTGACGATATTGGGATGATTGAGGTCGCGCAGCACTGAGCCTTCACGCCGAAAGCGTTCAAGAATTTCAGGATCGCTGCTGTTGATCGCCCGCAAATTTTTAATGGCGACGGGGGATTGCGTGAGCGTATCCAGACCGCGATAAACCTCGCCCATGCCCCCCTGTCCCAATTTTTCCATCAGTTGATAGCGGTTGGCAATGAGGATCATAAGCGGCCTTATCTATGCGTGTCCTCATTGTAACCCATAATAGATCGATCAACGTTGAATCACCGTCGGCCTGATCTCTCCTTATTCCGCAAAACGAATCTCGAACGATTTGGTGTTCGGCTCAATGAAGCGCACAAGGCGTTCTGCTTCATCGCTCAGGCCAGCGCGAATCGGCGCGGGTAGCGCTTCAAATGGCGCAATCGTCAGTGCTGTGACCTGTTTTGTCCTGTCAATCGTCCAGACACCCGCGATGAAGCCATCAACCAGAAACGTTGCCGCCACGCGCAACCCCGGCAGATAGACTTTTTTACGATATTCGTCAGCAATCACCCGCGTGCGGTTGGAGTGCGAGAGCAGCAGATTGTCGAACTCCGGCAAAAATCGGATCGGCGCAGGCGTGTCGGCGGAGGGGAGTTTCATGTCTGGCAGATCGAACAATTCGCGTTTTGTCTCATCGCGTAAGGTGCGGAGTTCGGGCCGCATCTGCTGCTCCGCGTCTTTCAATTTGCCCAAGCCTGACCATGACTGGAGATCGGTCACGCTGGCCGGGCCAAACGCCGACAGATAGCGCAGGATCAGCGAACGAAGATTGTCATCCTGCGGGATGGGCTGCCCAAGCCATGCATCAGCCAATGCGAACTGCGGCGTGGCGGGATAGCCCCAACCGCTGCTGACTGGCACTTGAATCATGGGCAAATTCATGCGGATAGTGTAGCGGATTGAACCTGCATCAACATCGGGCATGAGGTCGGTGAACATGGCAGTCATCTCAGCGAAGGTGCGCGGCGCTTCGCTCAAATACTGGCGGGCGATGGTCAGCAGATGATCGATATCCAGTTCTACGCCGCGTGATTTTGTAATCGCCTCGGCTCCGGCGGAGAGGACAGGTTGGAGGGTGGTGCGAAAGCGCAGATAATCCGCTGCCGTAAACAGATGCAGCGTGCCGCGCAAAAACGTCGCCCGCACAATCGCCCTTTCATCGACCAGATGGGCCAGCGCCTCACGTTGAAAGTCGTGCAGGCGCGTCCACAAGCCAATATAGGGCGGCATCGGCAGTTGGGCTTGCAGGCCAACCAGCCGCTTAACCGCGTCGGGAATGGGCATTGAGACCCGCTCCAGCAGAAATTGGCGCGAGAGAGTGGCGCGGTTTAGATCACGGAGTGTCAGGATTGCCAAGAGAATCATCCTCGTATGACAGCGGTATCCCATAGTTCATGATTGGCACGCCTGTTCGGATCAGAGGTTATTACCGAAAAAGCGCCGTAAAGCCCCTGCCTTCAGGCATGGGGATATAAGGCGTAGGAGCACAAACCACTTTTTCTGATAGACGCGTCTATGAGATGGGGCATCATCTCATACTGTCTC
>DAOTUR010000466.1:0-4087 GCA_034436915.1 Anaerolineae bacterium | reverse complement strand
TAGTCTCCTATGGCCTGCGGGCGAAATCCGCTATCATAGAAAAACGATTTACTTTTCTCCGTCTGATGGATTCTTATGGCAACCACAACGCTCTCGCGGCCACGCACTGGCATTTTTCTCATCGCCCTCATGTTCGTGGCCTTCATTTCGCTCGGTCTGCCTGATGGCCTGCTCGGTGTGGCCTGGCCTTCCATCCGACACGAGTTCGGTCTGCCGCTGGACAACCTGGGCTTTCTCATTGTGTCGGCAGTCTTCGGCTATCTCATCTCCAGCTTTTCCAGCGGCTGGCTGATGAATCGTCTGGGTGTGGGCAAACTGCTGGCGGCAAGCTGCATCGCCACAGGCTCCGGCTTGATCGGGTACACGTTGGCTCCCTCCTGGCCCGTAATTGTGATGTTGGGCGTCCTGGCCGGGCTGGGCGCGGGCGCGATTGATGCGGGCCTCAACACCTATGCGGCGGCCAATCATGGTGAGAAGGTCATGCAGTGGCTTCATGCCAGCTTTGGCGTCGGCATCACCCTCGGCCCGATCATCATGACGACGGGCCTCAATCTGTTTGGAGCATGGCGTTTGGGCTATGTCCTGGTGGGCGCTGCACAGATCACTCTGGGCATCTGTTTTGTCTTCACGGCTTCGCGCTGGGAGCAGCCAAAACTCAAACACGACGACGAACACAAGCTCACGGATTACAAGACGCCTCTGACTGACACTCTGCGGGAGCCGCGTGTGTGGTTGAGCATCCTGATATTTTTCAACTATACCGGGATTGAAGTCATCCTGAGCAATTGGGGTTATACGCTGCTGACGGAATCCCGCGGGATTTCGCCCCAGATTGCCGGGCTGGTGGCAGGCAGCTACTGGGGGACATTCACCGTAGGCCGTATTCTGGCGGGCTTCTATACCAAGCGCGTCGGCACTGACACTCTGATTCGCGGCAGCATGTTCCTAGCGCTGCTGGGGGCCGTGTGCGTGTGGATGAATGTCGCTGATGCTGTCACTGTAATTGGTATCATGATGGTCGGCTTTGCTGTGGCCCCGATTTTCCCCGCGATGGTGTCTACGACGCATCTGCGGGTTGGCGCACATCATGCGGCCAATACCATCGGGATGCAGGTCAGCGCGGCGGCGCTTGGCATTGGCGTCCTACCAAGTATTGCAGGTATTCTGGCCCGCAATATCTCGCTGGAAATCATTCCTCCCTATCTGGCATTCTTCATTGTCTCCTTGATTGTGCTCTACACACTGTCGGTTGGTCGCAAACGCAAAATTGCGGAGGCTTGATTGGCGATGTCCGTCTTGGGCGGACGAGGCGGGCCTTTGGTTAAGGATTAATGATTGGTTTTTGGGCCAAAATCGAGGACATGGCACGCCATGTCCTTACATGTAATGGCGCTGTGACATATAGTAGGGACACGGCACGCCGTGTCCAAAAATGCCCATTTTGCCTTCGCGCAGTACATATAGTGATTTTCACCAAAGCCTCAAACCTAACCCCCTATTCCACATACAGCCGATAGCTGTAATACTCCGTCTCGCGTTTCCAGCCATGTGCCTCATACACGCTTTGCGCTGTGGTATTGGTGACTTCGGTGCTCAACTGTAAACGCTGTGCGCCTGTCTCCACGCCAAATTCACGGGCACGTTCCAGCAGCGCATGGCCGACGCCGTGCTTGCGGGCGTGAGGGGCGACAAACAGATCATTCAGAAGCCAGATCGGACGCATCACAATCGAGCCGAAGAGCGGATAGAGCAGGGTAAAGCCAACTGCCTCGTTGTCGATAAGCGCCAGAAACACAACCGCCTCTTCCCGCCGCAGCCGTTCCTGTAAATAAGCGTGTGCGCCCTCTGGATTGCTCTCAGCGCGATAGAATTGGCGGTAAGCATCGAATAATGGCACGAGACTCGCAAGATCAGCCTCTGCTGCGCGTATCAGGTGTATCTCAGTCATCAAAACCCCCTTGAATATCAAAATCTCTGTTCATTATGGTCAATTTCCGCTCACCTTACCACATCCGTTGAAGACCACCTCGCTACGATTTTGTCAGAGTCACCATAAGCGAAATCACTAAATATATTGATATACAGGCAATTTTATTGGATTTGAGTATCAAAATTTATGTACAATATGACCAATAACCCCCTGCTCGCCGAGAATAATGGCTAGTCTATTTGTCTATTGTTGATATAGGCCACCTTTTTTCTCTAAAGTTCGTCACATTGTCGTCTATTGACAATATTTCGGTATGGTTACTATAGACATAAGTCACGCTTCTTAAACGTTCAAGACAGCATTGATTGTGACACCTAACTCATGGGAGAGGTCTATGTTTACTCGTATCAAGCATGTTGGACAGCGCCTTAAGGCCAGTATGAGTAACCCTATCGTTCGGCGCAATGTATCGATCTATATGGGTGGCAAGATCATCGGGCTGCTCGTGGTGTTATTTCTGATCTCCGCGATCTTGCCCCATGCCTCTGTCCACGCCCAGGATGGCACAGATGCGGCGATGGCCCCGATCAATACCATCAATACCGCCTGGACGCTGATTGCGGCCTTCCTGGTCTTCGGGATGCAGGTTGGGTTCGTCATGTTGGAGGCAGGTTTTGCTCGTTCACGCGAATCGATCAACATCCTCGTTGAAGGCATTGCTTCCTGGCAGGTCTGGTGGCGATCACTGCCCCCTGCTACTGGGTTGATCCGGTAGGTGCGTTCTTCATCGGCATTGGCGGCACAGTTGTCATGATCGCTGCTCTCGAAGCGCTGGAATACTTTCGCATTGATGATCCGATTGGCGCGGTTCCGGTTCATCTGGGCGCAGGCATCTGGGGAACGCTCTCGATTGGGTTATTCGCTGCTGGCAAGTATGGTTTTGCCAGTGCAATGGGCGCGACCACCGATACCGTGATTACGGGCCTGTTCTACGGCGGTGGCACAACGCAGTTGATCGTACAGGCGATTGGCTCGGCCTCTATCGTGGGTGCAACGCTCGTCCTGTCCGGTATCCTGATGTATGTAGTCAAGGCCACAGGCACACTCCGCGTCTCGGTATACTTTAAAAGGTCATAAATTGCGCCTTTTCAAAGGGCCGAAACCGCACTTTATCCCCATTTTGAGTATAGCAGGCGAGATCGAAGGTCTGGATCTGCACGCACATGGTGCGGTGGCCTATCCTGAGTACATGATGGAGATGAACGATGGCACACCCAAGACCCTGACCGATCCGAAACTGAAGACCGCCCCTGTCTCAGGCGACTAAGGGTCCGTAAAAATATAAGTGACTGTCGAACGAGAATATCGACATTGATTGTAGACATGAAGACACCTTGTTTCTACAGCTATCGGACAATTATATTTTTACAGACCCTAAGCAGCATCTGATTTGAATAAATATGCAAAACGGCGGCCCTCGGGTCGCCATTTTGTATTTTCCCAATGGCTCTCGAATCTCGACACCATATCATTTTTATGCTACGCTCATCATACTGATTCAGCCTAGATTTTTCTGCGGATATGCACTCCGTAGAGAGATGAGCGCCTGTCGTGCAAATCACCCGCCAGTAACTCCTCAGTCGTATGTCTCGCTCCAGGCGAGAGCAGCCCTATCCAACGTGATACGGCTGTTATTTGATGCATCCTGCGCCTGGAGACCGATCCCGCTTTCTCAATGGATCAAGACCTCTGTGGAGTACTCTCATGATTGCACGTCGTTCCGACGGGTTGTGGCGCAATGCCTCGTTCATCAAATTATGGACGGGCCAGACCATCTCTGAATTTGGCTCACGCATTACCCGTGAAGCCTTCCCCTTCATCGCTGTCACTCTGCTCACGGCCACGCCGCAAGAACTCGGCCTGATGAATGCGCTGTCTGCCATCAGCGTGCTGGCCTTTGGCTTGTTTGCGGGCCTGTGGGTAGATCGCCTCTCGCGCCGCCACCTGATGATTGCCTCTGATCTCACGCGCTTGCTGCTGCTGTTGTGTATCCCGCTGGCCGCCGCAACGGGCCACCTGACGATGCCGCTGCTCATCGTTGTGTCGGCCTTGATGAGCGTGATTGGTGTGGTCTTCAATGCCGCCTATCGCTCATTT
>DAOTUR010000465.1:0-12839 GCA_034436915.1 Anaerolineae bacterium | reverse complement strand
AAGTGGCTCGGAGCGGGACTTTCAGTCCCGCAAAAGGCAAGGCAGGGGTTTTCAACCCCTGACGACAGGGCATAGGAGAGATTAAGAAGGTTCGATTTGCTTAAGTTGCTGCATATGGGACACGGCCCGCCGTGTCCACAAGATCAGACAAGGCGGGCCATGTCCCTACAAGGACATCCTTTATTCCTAATGATCAGCGTGCTGGACTACGACACAACGACGCCAGACGTTCCTATACCCTAATTCCATGCCCAATCATTTTTCAAAATGACATCCCCTCTGTGTGACAAATATCACTACCCAGGCTCGTCCAGCAGCGCTAGACTACCTGTATAGACGGTTGATAGAAAATATTTTTGCAGTACCTTCATCAAGGAGGAGCGTCATGTTTAAACATCTTCTGGTTCCATTGGATGGCTCCGAACTGTCGGAGAAAGCTCTGCCTGTTGCCACTCAACTGCTCGGCTCCGAGGGGACAGTGACCCTGTTGAATGTGATCGATCTGCCGGATACGAGTCTGACGTTTTTGTATGATGTCCCCATCTACCCCGTCCGTGATGAATACCAAACTCTGCTCAACAAGGCTCACAAAAACGCACAGACATATCTGCGTCATGTAGCAGAGGCTCTGAATCTCCCACCAACGATCACAGTCAACACCGAGGTGTGTATCGGTAACAGCACCTCCGTCATCGTTGAACGAGCGCACGCTCTCCATGTCGATGCGATTGTCATGTCTACGCATGGGCGCTCCGGGATTAACCGTTGGGTATTTGGCAGCGTGACGCAGCGTGTCCTGGGGTTGATGCCATGCCCTGTGCTTGTTGTGCCGGGTGTCGTGGCGCTTTCGCCTCAGCCAACGCCGTCCGAGGCTGTCGATACAGTGTCGTAGTGTGTCGGGTTCCTTCACTTGTGCGTTCTGTCCTGGTCAGGGACAGGACGCTTTTTATGTCAGGCACGAGTGACGCTGCTCTCATGCGATGAGCGCCACCCGAAAAGGACATTCATCACCACGAGGCATGACGAATGTCCTCTCTGGAATACGATGGGGCGTCTAAAATAAGGATAAACATCTAAGATGAAAGATAAGTCATGTACGCCGCCCCCCAACCGCACACCCACGAAACCGATACGCTGCTTGAATCGCTGATCCAACTGCGCTATGACACCCAGGCCCGCGCCGAACACCTCCTCATCGGCTGGCAGCCCAAACTGAAACGGGCCGACTTTGCCGATGGCGCACGCAATCTGGCCTACTATCTGGCGCTGCGTGAACATGATCTGCGGGCCTTGCAGATCAGCCTTATGCCCTGGGGATTGGCCTCGATGGGGCATATCGAATCGCATGTTGCAGACGGACTGAACGCCATCATTGAGACGCTTCAAGCGCTGTACAATGCCATTCCGCGTGCTCTGCCCGATTATGAGCGTTATTTTGAAGGCGAGCGGCAGTTGAAAGCAGAGACGCTGCGCGTGCTTGGCCCCTCCCCCGCCAACCGTCGCGTGCAAATCATGGTGACGCTGCCCTCAGAGGCGGCGGATGATAGGGGCGAATTAATCTCGCAGCTCCTTGCGGCGGGTATGAGTTGCGCTCGCATCAACTGTGCCCATGACGCTCCCAATGCGTGGGAGCGCATGATCAGCTTCATCCGTCAGGCGGAGACGGCGCAGGGGTTGCAGTGCCGCGTCCTGATGGATCTGGCTGGCCCCAAAGTTCGCACGCAGGCTGTCAGCCATAAGCGGCACATCTTCCAGGCCAACGACACGCTGCTTCTGGCCTATGGCGATATCGACAAGCACAACAAGCACTATCCCTATCAGGTCAATTGCAGCCTGCCAGAAGCCGTCCGTCAGGTTGAGGTGGGTCAGATGGTGTGGTTCGATGACGGGTTAATTGGAGCGCATGTTGAGCGGATCATCCCCGAAGGCCTGGTTCTGACGATCACCGAGATTCGCAAAGCCGGGCAAAAACTGAAGCCGGAGAAAGGCATCAACTTCCCCGATACGCTGCTGCAAATTCAGGCCCTGACGGATAAAGATCGCGCTGATCTGGATTTTGTGGCCCATCATGCCGATATGATTGGCTATTCCTTCGTGCAAAGCGCCGATGATGTCGCCCTGCTGCAAGCTGAACTCCTCACCCGTCTGGGCGTGGAAGCGCATAAAAAGGCCATCATCCTCAAAATCGAGACGCGGGCCGCTGTCACCCAACTGCCGGAGATGATTATGCAGGCAGCGGGCCAGCAGCCGCTGGGCGTGATGATTGCACGCGGAGATCTGGCGGTTGAAATTGGCTTTGACCGACTCGCGGAGATTCAGGAAGAAATTTTATGGCTGTGCGAGGCGGCACGTATTCCGGTGATCTGGGCGACACAGGTATTTGAGGGCCTCGTCAAAGAGGGGATGCCCTCCCGCGCCGAAGTCACCGACGCCGCCATGTCCGAGCGGGCCGAGTGTGTCATGCTCAACAAAGGCGATTTTATCGTCAAGGGCGTGATGACGCTGGATCGGATTCTCACGCGCATGGGCGATCATCAATTCAAGCGGATGGCGAATTTGCGGGCGCTGCGCTCGTGGTCAGCCCTGTCTTAGGGTCGGTAAAAGAATAACTTACTGATGATTGTAGGTACGAGAGATTTCTTGTACCTACAATCACTGCTGATGTCGTTATTCGACGGAAACTTATATTTTTACAGACCCTTAGAGGCTCACGACCCCTCCCTAAATCCCTCCCCACTTCGTGAGGAGGGACTTTTTGGCTCCACTTCGCCCCTTGTGGGAGAGGGGCCGGGGGGGTGAGGAATTATGAATCGGGAAGAGGATGAGGCTATGCGTGTGTTACTCACAGGGGGATCGGGCGATCTGGGCACACTGGTCGCCTTAGAGGTGCAGCAGCGCGGCGATCTCACGGTGAACCTGGATGTGCGCCCGCCGCAGACCAGCGAGACGGGCCAGTTCATTGCAGGCTCAATCACAGATCGCGCTGTTTTGGCGGAGGCAATGCAGGGCGTGGATGTGGTGGTGCATATCGCGGCCTGGCATGGCGTGCATGAATTTCGCGGCACAAAAGACGCCTACGATTTCTGGGATGTCAACGTAACAGGCACGTTTAACGTGTTTGAGGCGGCGCTGCGGGCCGGAGTCACGAATGTTGTGTATATCTCAAGCACCAGCATCGATGAGCCATTCGGCCTGTATGGACATACAAAAATTCTGGGCGAAGAGATTGCCCGCACCTATCACGCCCGCCATGCCATGCATGTGCTCACGCTGCGGCCTCGTGCCTTCATCCCGCATTGGAACAGCGCTACCTATGCCAGTTATCGAGAGTGGATTGAGTGGTTCTGGGATGGGGCGGTGCATATCCAGGATGTGAAACGGGCTGTGCTGCTGGCGATTGATACGCTCATGACTCATCCGCCGCATGACTATCACGCGCTGGTGATTGATGGCGCATATGAGTACACGTCCGACGATCTGGCGCACTGGCAGGGCATCGAGACTTTCCGAAAATATTATGCGCCTTATGAAGCGCTGCTACAAAAACACGGCCTCGTGCCAGATCGCAAGCCAAGCCGCTACGATATCTCGGACACAAACGCTGTCCTGGGCTACGAGCCAACCTTCAGCCTGCTCAATCTGCTGCAAGAGCTTGCCATGTATGGGGAAGCAGGCCCGCCACGCCCGTTCTGATCTTCTGACCTGCCCCGCTTGTGTCAAGTATTCACCTCTCCGTGCGATGAAGGCCCTTGTAGGGGCGCGATGCATCGCGCCCACGCCAAATTCCCTACAAATCACCAGGCACGATCCATCGTGCCCCTACAAACCCACGCTTCTCATGGAGAGGTGAACAATTACATCGCCCCTACACCCAGACGATTTTATGGATCACATCATGCATCAAAAGAGGCCATCACACGGATGGCCTCTTTTGATTTACACGCTGTTGGCAGACGACGCGACGTTAGCTGTTATCAGCGCCTGCGCCCATCTCCCAATGCTCCGGTGAGCGCCACAGGTTGCTCAGGAGCAACTCGCGCATCGCCAGGAACTCGCTGGGCAGACGATCATACAGCTTGATGAACAACTCCTCGTGCGACAGGATTTCCTGCAACCACTGTTCACGATCAACCGTCATCAGCTCTTTGAAGTTGGCCTCGGTGAAATCCATGCCTGACCAGTCCATGTCCTCGTAGCGCGGCACATAGCCCAGGGGCGATTCGGTGGCGTGACCGCGACCATTGGCACGTTCCACGATCCACTTCAATACGCGCATATTCTCGCCAAAGCCGGGCCACAGGAATTTGCCGTTGGCATCTTTGCGGAACCAGTTCACGCTGAAGATACGCGGCGGATCATTGACCTGACGGCCCATATTGAGCCAGTGATTGAAATAGCTTGCCATGTGGTAGCCGATGAAGGGCAGCATCGCCAGCGGGTCGCGGCGTACCTGACCAATCGTGCCAGCGGCGGCAGCGGTCATTTCCGACCCCATCGTTGCGCCGACGTAGACGCCGAATGACCAGTTGAAGGCTTGCGAGATCAACGGCACAACGGTGCTGCGGCGTCCGCCAAAGATAAAAGCTTTGATCGGCACACCGTCGGGGTTCTCCCAGTTGGGATCAACCACCGGGTTCTGGCTGGCGGGCGCGGTGAAGCGCGAATTGGGATGCGCCGCTTTGCGCCCACTCGTAGGCGTCCAGGGGTTGCCCTGCCAATCAATCGCTTCGGCGGGCGGCTCACTCATGCCCTCCCACCACACGCCGCCATCGGGCGTCAGCGCGACATTGGTAAAGATAGTGTTCTTGGCTAAAGCCGCCATCGCATTCGGGTTGGTGCTGTAGGATGTGCCAGGAGCCACGCCAAAATAACCAGCTTCCGGGTTAATCGCATACAGACGGCCATCCGCACCCGGCTTAATCCAGGCAATATCATCGCCGATGGTCGTGACCTTCCAGCCCTCCATGCCTTTGGGCGGGATGAGCATGGCAAAGTTGGTCTTACCGCAGGCACTGGGGAAGGCGGCTGCGACGTAAGTCTTCTGGCCTTTTGGATCCTCCACGCCCAGGATCAGCATGTGTTCCGCCAACCAGCCTTCATCGCGGCCAATCACCGAGGCGATTCGCAGCGCAAGGCACTTTTTGCCCAACAGGGCATTGCCGCCGTAACCGCTGCCATACGACCAGATGGCCCGTTCTTCCGGGAAATGGACGATATATTTCAGATTGGGATTGGACGGCCATGCAATATCAGTCTGCCCGCCTTCCAGCGGCATTCCGACGCTGTGCATACACGGTACAAAATCGCCATCCTCGCCCAACACGTCATACACGGCCTGGCCCATGCGCGTCATGATCTTCATGTTGACGGCGACATACGGTGAGTCGGTCAGTTCCACACCAATATAGCTGATGTGCGATCCAAGCGGCCCCATTGAGAACGGCACAACGTACATCGTGCGTCCGTGCATACTGCCCGCAAAGACGCCATTGAGTGTATCGTGCATCTCTTTCGGGTTGACCCAGTTATTGGTCGGGCCAGCATCAGCGCGGTTCAGGCTGCAAATAAACGTGCGATCCTCGACACGCGCTACATCACTTGGATCGGAGCGGGCGAGAAAGCTGTTCGGATACAGGTCTGGATTGAGGCGAATGAACGTCCCACTGTTCACCAGCAGTTCGGTGAGAGTGTTGTATTCTTCGTCTGAGCCATCGCAGAAATGAACGGCATCGGGTTGGCAGAGTTCGACCATCTCGCGCACCCAGGTTTTGAGCGCCTCGTGGCGGATGGAAGTCGGAAAGTCAATGGCGGTGACGGCAGCAGGGCTTGTCATAGCGTTCGCTCCAGGTAATCGCAGCAGATAAACTCGTAAGAAGGCAGCGCTTATTTCTAAGAAGGCTTGAAATCATCTCTGAACACAGCATACCCGAAACGTGCTTTTCTCGGCGGTGACACACATCACCAATGCGCCATGACGTATGTGACATACTCTCCCATCAGCAAGGGCGGCGGTGGGCAATCACACATCTCCTCGAAAATCTGTTTTATGACATCGTAAGACCCACCACATGGCCTATATGTGTCGGCACGATATCGGATAATCTTTAGAAATGTATTTCATGCTATGTGTCGAATCTCCGCTAAATGACGCATACCGCCCGCATGAGCGGGTCATACACTGAATATAAGATCGCTAAGAGACCGTTTGATAATGCAAAATGTTATGCATGATTCGTGTAGGGACAGGGCAGGCCCTGTCCATTTTCACGCGATGAACGGACAGGGCAGGCCCTGTCCCTACGCCAAAATACATTTTGTTTGTAACGAATGGCATTATCAAACGGCTTCTAAAGAGAGGATGGGCAAAATGACCACTTCCGCAGACAAACACGCACACGACATGCCGCACGCCGTTCCGACAGACCACACAGGACACGAGGCTCACGCCGGACACGAGGCTCACGCCGAACACGAGGCTCACGCCGAACACGAGGCCCACGCCACAACCGCACCGATGGCCGATGCCGGACACGACGCCCATGCCGGACATGGTGTGATGCATGAAGGGCATGTGACGATGATGCGTAATCGCTTCTGGGTGAGCCTGCCCCTGACGCTCATCGTGGTGCTGTATTCGCCGATGGTGCAGCAGTGGTTTGGCTTCACCATGCCCACATTTCCCGGCAGCGCCTTCATTGCGCCGATCCTGGGGACGATCATCTTTCTATATGGCGGCCTGCTGTTCCTGGGCATGGCCCGCCAGGAACTTGCGCTGCGTCAACCGGGCATGATGACGCTGATTTCGCTGGCGATCACCACCGCCTATGTCTACAGCCTGGGCATCTTTTTCTTCCCGCCGCCCATGATGATGGGCCAGACGATGGATTTCTTCTGGGAATTGGCCTCGCTCATTACGATCATGCTGCTCGGTCATTGGATTGAACTCAGGAGCGTGGGACAGGCACAGGGGGCGCTGCGCGAACTGGCAAAGCTGCTGCCCGATACGGCGGACCGTCTTCTTGCGTCGGGCCAAACCGAGACGGTGAACGTGAGCCAACTGGCGATTGGAGATCGCATCCTGGTTCGCCCTGGCGCGAGTGTGCCTGTCGATGGCCGCGTGGTGGAGGGTGAGAGCAGCGTCAATGAGGCGATGATCACGGGCGAGAGCAAGCCCGTCCATAAACATACAGGCGAAATGGTCATCGGCGGGACGGTCAACGGCTCTGGCTCGCTGCGCGTTGAGGTCATGCAGGTCGGCGACAAAACCGCCCTCGCGGGCATCATGCGGCTGGTGGAGGACGCCCAGAAAAGCCAATCGCGGATGCAGACATTGGCACAGCGAGCTGCGTTCTATCTGACGGTCATCGCCATTGGTGCAGGCATCCTCACCTTCATCGGCTGGATGGTCTTCACGGGCAATGTGGCAGAGGCCGTCCGCAATACGGTGACGGTGCTGGTGATCGCGTGTCCGCACGCGCTCGGCTTGGCTGTGCCGCTGGTCGTCTCGATCTCAACCACGCTCTCGGCTCGTAACGGCCTGCTGGTGAGAAAACGTACCGCGCTGGAGATGGCGAAAGACCTGAATTACATCATCTTCGACAAGACGGGCACGCTGACCAAAGGCGAGCAAGGGGTTGTCGCCTTCGCCACCACTGGCTTTGACAAACAGGAGGCTTTGAGCACGGCGGCGGGTCTTGAGGGCGACAGCGAACACATGATTGCCAACGCCATTCGTCAATACGCGCAGACGCAAAACGCGAGTCCCGCCGCTGTGCAAAATTTTGAGAGTCTGGCCGGACGCGGCGTCAAGGCGCTTGTCAATGGCACAGCCTACTTCATGGGGGGGCCGCGCCTGCTGGAGGAATATCACTGGACAGTCCCGCAAACGCTGGCGGCGGCCAAACAAACGGCGGAAGACGACGGACAATCTGTCATCTATCTGGCGAATGAGCAAGGCGTCGTGGCCCTCTTCGCCATTGCCGATGTGATTCGTGAGGAAAGCAAGCAGGCAATACAAGAGCTGCACGACCTGGGCTTGAAAGTGGCGATGCTCACGGGTGACAGCGAGGCCGTTGCCAAGACGGTGGCCCGCGAATTGAAGATTGACACCTACTTCGCCCAGGTGCTGCCTGAGAACAAAGTCGATAAGGTGCGCCAGCTTCAGAAAGAGGGGCATAAAGTCGCAATGGTGGGCGATGGCGTCAATGATGCCCCGGCCCTGCTCACCGCCGATGTGGGGATTGCGATTGGCGCGGGGACAGATGTTGCGATTGAGAGCGCGGGAATTGTGCTGGTGAAATCCAACCCGCTGGATATCGTCAAGATCATCCGCCTGAGCCGCGCCACCTCTCGCAAGATGATCCAGAACCTGATCTGGGCGACGGGCTACAACGTGGTCGCCATTCCGCTGGCGATGGGCATCCTCGCTCCCATTGGCATCACGCTTGATCCGTCTATCGGTGCGGTGTTTATGTCCGTCAGCACGGTTGTCGTCGCCATCAATGCCCAACTGCTGCGCGGGTTGGATCTATCGAAGGCGTGAGTGGGATTGGCGTAGGGGCGCGATAGATCGCGCCCCATAGACAGCTTAAGGATTTTGTGCTCATTGTGGGCCAAAGACGCGGCAAAAGCGCTTGCGCCAGGGACTGAAAGTCCCTGTCTCCCGTCTTGCGAG
Source organism: Anaerolineae bacterium (assembly GCA_034436915.1). GTDB lineage: Bacteria > Chloroflexota > Anaerolineae > Aggregatilineales > Phototrophicaceae > JALHOR01. The sequence continues at coordinate 4,165 of DAOTUR010000465.1, read as the reverse complement.
GTTGAAAACCCCGCCCACATACGCCCCAAAAGACTGTTTCAGCGGGACTTTCAATCCCGCAAAAGGCAAGGCAGGGGTTTTCAACCCCTGACGACAGGGCATAAGAGAGATCGAGAAGGTTCGATTTGCTTAAGTGCATATGGGGCGCGATGCATCGCGCCCCTACAAAAGCGCTGTAACCCTCTGTGAACCCATTTTAGGATGCAAAGGTAATCATTCACCTCTCCATGCGAATTTTAGGTTCGTAGGGGCAGGATACATCCTGCCCAAGCCAGATCTCCTACAAATCAATCAGGGCGCGATATATCGCGCCCCTACAGGGGCATTTTTCTCGCGGATAGGTGAACAATTACATGCAAAAATCGATCACTACGTTATCGTATATACCCACCACATCGTGGTGATGACATTACAGATTTTTCGCTCCAAAACCAATCATTCACAAACCAATCCGCTACAATGAGGGACTTGGAACAGCGTCCGCCACAGTCAACACAGACTGCATGGGGACAACGATTTGACTGGGGACAACAATCACAGGACACAGTGTCAATGCGAGCACGCGCTGTGTCACGCTGCCAAACATCAGACGACCCAGCCCGGAGCGGCCATGTGTGGACATGACAATTGCATCCACCTGCAAGGCACGGGCCAACGCTGAGATCACCGAGGCAGGATCGCCGATACAGACTTTAATCTGGAGTGTCACCGTTGGGGTGAGCGGCTGCGCTGCGGCCACGCGACGGAGATAGGCCTGAGCATTTTTCCGCCCGCTGCTCACGCCATCATCACCATCTTTGGCATCGGACGTGATGGGCATATCGTATAACGTGGCGAAATTGATATGGGGCAGATCAATCACCATCAGGAGAATCAGCGTTCCGTCCGGGGCCAGCACCTGACGCGCCGGAATCAGCGCCTTTTCTGAAAATTCAGAACCATCGAGCGGCACGAGAACATGCTTAAACATAGCGCCCTCCTTATGAAACATGCGGATGGGGAATATTTTTCGATTCACCCTCTCTCATTCCAGTCTAGAGCGATTTTGCTGCCCTTCCTAGTGATATTTGTCATCATCCACTGGTTAGATACATCCGCCACCGAGGAGAAAGGCGCTCAAATTCCCTCACGACGTATCCATAATTGAGGGCAACAGGCGAGAACTGCCCGCGTATATCGCCGTATTTCCCAGAGCCTGAAGATACTGTGTCATATTTGGCACGGACATCTGAACCGCCAACGTGCGAAATAGGCTGTTTGGCGCATCTGCTTTTGGGACGATGGATGTATTGTGACACTGTGAAACGAATGCAGGCGAGAGACTCCTATGGAAACAGCATCCCTCAAACATCTAGAACTCCCTATTACAGGCATGACCTGTGCAAGCTGTGTACGTAACGTGGAACGCGCCCTGAATAAAACCGAAGGCGTTGAAACGGCCTCGGTCAATCTGGCGACGGAACGCGCCTCGGTTGAATACGAACCCGCTCAGGTGGACGTGCCACAGATTGTGCAGCGCCTTGAGAACGCGGGCTATGGGGTCGCAACGGCCTCATTTGACCTGCCGATTACGGGCATGACCTGTGCAAGCTGCGTCCGCAATGTCGAACGAGCGATCAACAAGCAGCCGGGGATTTTGTCGGTCAACGTCAATCTGGCGACGGAGAAGGCGAGTGTCTCGGCGATTGCGGGCATGGTGCGGCGCAGCGATATCATCAAAGCGGTGGAAGCGGCGGGCTACGGCGTCATCGATGTCTCCAAAAGCGAGGAGCCAGAGGATGCCGAACGGGCGGCGCGGCAAGCGGAGATTGATCGTCAGCGGCGCATGGTGATGATCGGCGCTCTGTTCACGATTCCGCTGTTTTTGCTCAGTATGGCCCGCGATTTGTACATGACGAGTTTCGCCACATCGGGCATGGCGATGGATATCATGAAGGGCGCGATGGTCGGCCCGAACCCCCTGCTCAACTGGCTGCTGTGGGCGGGTTGGCCGTTCGTGTTTGGCCTGCTCGCCACGCCTGTTCAGGTGATTGTGGGGCGGCAGTATATCGTGGGAGCCTACAAAGCGGCCCGCAACGGCACAACCAATATGGACACGCTGATTGCGCTCGGCTCACTGGCGGCTTATCTCTACAGCGTGGCCGTGTTGATCGGGACGGTGTTGAAGATCGAGACGCTGCAAGGCCATGTCTACTTTGAGACAGCGGCGGTCATTCTGACGCTGATCACATTGGGCAAACTGCTGGAGGCCCGCGCCAAAGGCCGCACCAGCGAAGCCATCAAGAAGATGATGGGCCTTGCCCCCAAGACCGCGACTCTGCTGCGCGGCGGCGAAGAAGTCGAAATCTCTGTCGATGATCTTGAGATCGGAGATCGTCTGCTGGTGCGGCCTGGGGAGCGCATTCCGGTGGATGGCATGGTGATCGAAGGCCGCTCATCCGTCGATGAATCGATGCTCACCGGAGAGAGCCTGCCCGTGACCAAAGACGTAGGCAGCGAGGTCATCGGCGCAACCGTGAATAAGCAGGGGCGGTTGGTGGTGGAAGCGCGTAAAGTCGGCGCACAAACGGCACTGGCACAGATTGTGCGCTTGGTGGAGCAGGCGCAGGGATCAAAAGCTCCCATCCAGCGTATCGCCGATCAGGTCTCAAGCGTGTTTGTGCCTGTCGTGCTGGCACTGGCAGCGCTGACGTTCCTGGGTTGGCTGCTGATCGGGCATGTAGGATTTACGGCGGCGCTGGTCAATGCGGTAGCCGTGCTGGTCATTGCCTGCCCGTGTGCGCTTGGGCTGGCAACCCCGACGGCGATCATGGTCGGCACAGGGCGCGGCGCGGAGATGGGCATCCTGTTTAAGAACAGTGAATCGCTGGAGAGTGCGCGTGGTCTTCAAGTGATCGCGCTGGACAAAACAGGCACGATCACAAAGGGCGAACCGAGCATCACCGATATCATCCCGCTCGATGGCGGGGAGGCCAACGCGCTTCTGCGGTTGGCAGCAGCGGCAGAACGCAGCAGTGAGCATCCGCTGGGACAGGCGATTGTGAAGGCGGCACAGGAGCGCGGCATGACTCTGGGACAACCTGAGTCATTCACGGCGGAGTCTGGTCGTGGCATTCAGGCGGTGGTGGAGGGAAAAACGGTCTTGATCGGCAGTCCGCGCTTCATTCGTGAGCAGGGTCATGCGTTAGATGCCTATCAAGGGCAGATCGAAGCTCTCCAGAACAAGGCCCGCACGGTGGTGCTTGTGGTGGTCGATGGCATACTGAGCGGCTTGCTGGGCATTGCCGATACGGTCAAAGATGGTTCGCGGGAGGCGATTGCCACCCTGCGTGACCTCGGCCTGGAAGTGGTGATGATCACCGGGGATAACGAGCGGACAGCGCAGGCGATTGCGCATGAGGTTGGCGTCACCCGTGTGATCGCGGATGTGCTGCCACAGCAGAAGGTGGACACTATCAAGCAGTTGCAAGCCGAGGGCAAGAAAACGGCGATGGTCGGGGACGGCATCAATGATGCCCCGGCGCTGGCCCAGGCCGATGTGGGGATTGCGATTGGGACAGGCACAGATATTGCGATGGAAGCGTCGGATATCACGCTGGTGAGCGGTGATCTGCGGGCGGTGGCACGCGCTATTCAACTCAGCAAGGCCACGATGCGGACCATCTACCAGAATCTGTTCTGGGCCTTCATCTACAATATCATCCTGATCCCGGTGGCTATCAGTGGATCACTTGTGCCGATGCTGGCCGCAGGTGCAATGGCCTTCTCTTCCGTCTTCGTTGTCAGCAACAGTTTGCGGCTGAGACGAAAATCAGAATCCCATCGCGTTCACGCATAAAAGGCAACGATAAAGAGACCTTCTGACACAAGAAGGTCTCTCTGATGGTCAGATACCCCATGCCTAAAGGCGGGGGCTTGCAGTTATGGCGGGATTGAAACCCAAAACACACACCGCGTATGGCGGAATGACCGCCGCCCGGCGTCCGATGTTGACCGTCGCGTTCGTTGTTTGCTCCGCTAACTGTTGCCCGGGCGGATGCCCAGTGTCTTGAGCGGCCTTTAACACCTCATCTAGGCTTTCCTGATTTTACGTGTGGCAAGACTTCGCCACACACCCTCTCTCAGTCCTTTGTTAAGGTGCTAAGAGCATTCTAACACATCAGGG
>DAOTUR010000464.1:0-4900 GCA_034436915.1 Anaerolineae bacterium | reverse complement strand
TATACCTTCACCTTCGACGGAATGCATCTGCTACCCGCAACGGCCTCGCGCTTTGCCGATTTGATTGTGGCCTTTTTGAAGCAACATGTGCTTTAAAACACAGACGTGTTTATGTAGGGGCGCAGCGAGCTGCGCCCAATCATGCCACAGTAGGGACAGGGCCTGCCCTGTCCGTTCATCGCGTGAAAATGGACAGGGCAGGCCCTGTCCCTACGCCAAAATACATTTTTTGTAACGAATGGCATTATAAAACGGCTTCTTAGGTTGCGAAAAAGCCACGTCTCATAGATATCGGAGTCAATCATGCAAATTCATCGGGAGAGACGCGGCTCTTTGAGCGTCCTGCGGGGCATCCATCGGGAGGGCTACGGCTCGTTACGGGTTGTGGCGCTGGCGCTGATCATCTTCATGCTTATTCTGGGCGTGGGCCTCGGCCTCAACAGCCTGCTCGTCACGCTGCCGCTGGCGCTGATCATCTTTGGCTTTTTTGGGCAGTTCTTTCGCAATCCGCCGCGCACCACGCCCAATCTGCCGCAGGTGGTCTTCTCGCCCGCTGATGGCACGATTGTTGCGATTGAAACCGTCATCGAGCGCGAATACTTCCATGATGAGCGCCTTAAAATCTCAATTTATATGTCCGCGCTCAATGTGCATCTCAACCGCATCCCCGTGACAGGCGATGTCCTGTATACGCAGTATCACAAAGGCCAATATCTGGTTGCCTTCCATCCCAAAGCCTCCGAGCTGAATGAGCGCAGCAGCGTTGTCTATCGCACCGCGCAGGGCAAGGAGCTTCTGGTGCGGCAGATCGCGGGAGCGCTGGCGCGGCGCATCGTGACCTACGCGAAGGTGGGGCAGGCGGTGAAGGCGGGCGATGAACTGGGCTTCATCAAATTCGGCTCGCGCTGTGACGTGTTTTTGCCTGTCGGGACGCCTGTGCAGGTCGCTCTCAATGATCACGTGGTGGGCGGCGAGACGGTGCTGGCGGCGTGGGAATAGGTATATAACCAATGGTGCAAGTCATAAATTTAAGGTGGGATTGTCGTAGGGGCGCGATGCATCGCGCCCCTACAACGGCCTTTGTCGCATGGATAGCTGAATCATTACGCTTCCGAATTTGATTTCCTGAACCAAAACGATCACAAAATCGAGACATGCACCATTGGTTATATACCGTCCACTTGTAGGGGCGCAGCACGCTGCGCCCAATCATACCGGATACCAAATCAAGGGCGCAGCACGCTGCGCCCCTACTCCTACTCCCAATGCTATCCCTTGACCGCCACCGGCGACATGGGATATTCGGAGAGATTTTCCGCGCCCGTGTCGGTGATGAGATACATATTCTCCAGCCGCACGCCGCCGCCCAACGAGTCATCATACGCCCCCGGTTCCAGCGAGACAATGTTTCCAGGACGCAGGAGGCCGCCGCGTGTTGGGTTGAGATCGGGCAACTCGTGAGCACGCAGGCCGATATTATGGCCCGCGTGATGGCTCAGACCCGACTCCTTGAACAGCGGCATCTGACGGATGCGCGTATCAGCGGCAGCAAAAATCTCCGTGCCATCCACGCCCGGCTTGAGCAGCGCGGCTACTTCATGCTGCGTGTTGGCGATATGATCGTAGAGCGCCTGCTGCTCCGGACGCAGCGTACCGCCCACTATATAGGCCCGCGACAAATCCGACCAGTAGCCGCGATAGCGCACCTGAAAATCGAGGATTATGAATTCGCCCGCGTGCAGGACTTCTGTGCTGGGCAGGCTGGGCCGATTGCCCGATTGATAATCGCCGCCGTGATAAATCCACTCGCCCGCCGCATGAATCGCCGCCGCATACGCCCCGGCAAACACATCGGCAGTACGCACACCGGGCGCAACCAACGCCTGGGCTGCATCATACGCCGCCAAATTGCAGCGGATCGACTCGCGGATGAGGGCGATTTCATCAGCATCTTTGACCTCTTCTATCTGGCGAATCGTCTCATCCAGCGCGACAACAGCGGGCTGACCGAGCAGCGGCACGAGCGTTTGCATCACATAGCTGGAGGCCGATTCCTGCTGGTAACCCAGGCGGGCTGACCGCTTGCCTTTGAGACGCTCAACGGCCCGCTGCGTGAGCGTAGTATACCAATCCGGGCTGGCGGTGGAGCCGATGCCCCAGCCATACGCCACGCCTTCGCCCACCAGCGGCGCGGCTGTGCCATCGGGCAGGAAGGCCAATGCCTCATCGGGCGTCACATACAGCAGCACAGGCTGATTGAAAGCCGTCAAGCGCGGCATTGCGCCTGTGAAATAATACATCTCGTGGCGATCTGAAATGAGCGCGGCATCCAGCGTCTGCTGATCCATCATCTGGCGCAGACGCGCCAGACGCCCCGCGCAACCCTGTTGTGTGAGCATAGAGAAAACTCCCGAATATGTCATCCATAGGGTGATTTAACCACGAATGCGCCGCCCCCGCCATGCAAAACGGGCGATCCATGATCGCCCGTGTGCTCTTGCGTGCTGCGAACATTAGGCCGCCGCTGCGGGCTTATTGATGATGCGTGTACCGACCCACACGAGAAAGATGCTCAACATGTACAGGCCCAACAGGGGAACCATAACGAGCGCCATATTGACAGGATCAATGGTGGGCGTGATGAGGGCCGCCGCAACGGACGCCCCAACAACCGCAAAGCGCCAGTTTTTGATCATCTGGCGAGGTGTTATTAAACCAAATAATGAAATCACGAAAAACACCAAAGGTGCTTCAAATGCTATTCCCATCCACCATAGCAAACTTGTTACAAAACCGATGTAAAGGTCAGCCGTCCAGGAGGGTTTAAAGACTGTCGAGCCGAACGACTCGAGAAAGCCAAGCGCAGGAGGCAGCAGCATGAACCATGTAAACACGACGCCCACGAGAAAAAGGAAGGTGATGGGAGGGATAGAAAACAATACCATCCTTTTTTCAAATCGTGTTAATCCAGGCATAATGAACATCATAATTTGATACGTCAAAATTGGGATTGATAAAATCCCGCCTATTAGTAATGCGGTTCGAAACACTTCCATCACTCCAGCGGTCGGGTCGAGCAGCGTGAGCTGGCATTCGCTCGCCGTGACAACAACGCGGCAGTACGGTTGTCGCAGCAGATTCAACGCATCGCCCGCAAAGAAGAACCCGACAATCGTGCCAATCACAATCGATCCAAAGGCCCACATGACGCGGGAACGCAGTTCATTGAGATGTTCCCACAGGGACATGCGGAGTTGTTCAGCGTCCGTCAAAGGGGGTGGAGTGGTGATCGTCGTCATAATGGGGCCTCACTGGGCAAGTTGAATCGCATTGAGTCTAGCAACTGGCGTATCGTAAAACAAGAATCTTGCGTTTCACTCACGATATGATGGGCGGAAGGTAAGCGAGTAGATAATTAAGAACGCCAACGGCTTTAGCTGTCAGCGTCCTTATCGTCATCCGCATCACGGCTTTTGCCCCAATTCATAGAATGTTCGACTTCGATGCCGTAATTTTTGAGTAGGAAGTCATAAATGGATCGGCGCACCAGAGCAGATATCACGCGATCTTCTTTTTTCGCAATATCACGCAGGGCTTTATGCATGTCTTCGGGGAGAGTTATGATAATTTTTGACAATGTTCCTCTTGTAAAAATGATATACCTCAGTATATCATACAGATGTCCGATTGTAGAGGAATTATACCATGACCGACGATGCAACCCCGCAAAAACGCTGGGACACGCCACGCCTTGTCCTACGCGACCTGTCATCATTTTTAAACAGTCACGCGCTTAACGGACGCCGACGGCTTTAGCTGTCAGCGTCCTTATCGTCATCCACATCGCGTTTGCCGCCCCAATCCATTTTGTGCTGAACCTGAACGTTGTAATTTTTGAGCAGGAATTCAGCGATAGCACGCCGAACCAAATACGACACAACGCGATCTTCATCCGTTGATATCTTTTGCAGCGCTTCATACATATCGCTTGGTAACGAAAGTGCAATCTTGTTTGCCATAGAGACCTCTTGACACATGATTATATCTTGAATATCATGATGTATAGATTAGTTGATGATAGGAGATTATACCATGACCGACGATGCAACCTCGCAGAAACGCTGCTGCACCTGTGGCGAAACAAAATCGATTGAATTGTTCTCAAAAAATAAAAGTGAAAAAGATGGACGCCAAAGACGTTGCAAATCTTGTGTCTCAAACCATTATGCTGTTAATGCCAAAGCGGTTTGCGCCCATGTACGCGAATTCACCAAGAAAAATGCCGAGGTCATCCGTGAGAGAAGACGAGGCTATTATGCTAATAACATAGAGAAGCGGCGTGCCTATCTTGAGAGAAACGCCGAGAAGATTCGTGAGTATCGGCATGGCTACCGTCAAAACAATGGTGAGAAAATTCGTAAGTATAGCCAAGATTATCGTGCTGCTAATCCTGATGTGATTCCTGAGAAAAAACGCGAGTATTATTTTGCCAATGCGGATAGGATTCTTGCTAAGAAACGGGCCGATTATGCGGCTGACCCCGATAAATATATTGCCATCGGCCATAATCGGCGGGCGCGTGTTAAAGGCAACGGAGGGTCTTATACCAGCGCTGAAATAAAAGCCATGAGGATCGCTCAGGCGGGCATCTGCGCCTATTGTGGTCAGCAGCATGATCCCGATGCACTGACGATTGATCACCGAAGAAGCGCCGTGAAGCCCCTCGCTTTAGCGATGGGGCGGTAAGGCGTAAAACTTGTATTTCCGCCCCTGATGTGTTAGAAGGCTCTTAGCACCTTAACAAAGGACTGAGAGAGGGTGTGTGGCGAAGTCTTGCCACACGTAAAATCAGGAAAGCCTAGATGAGGTGTTAAAGGCCGCTCAAGACAGCGGGCATCCG
>DAOTUR010000463.1:0-3513 GCA_034436915.1 Anaerolineae bacterium | reverse complement strand
ACCGCAGAGTTCGGAACTGGTGAGGCATCCCGAAGTGCCTATGTATTCGTCTCTAACGGAGCCTTCTCAGGCCAAGTCTGGTAAGCACTAGGGCTAAAAGCCCCTCCCTTCAGGGATGGAGTTGCTTACGGGAATCGACCTATTCTTGTGTTTATTTGAGTGTAACACGATATCTATGGATACGATGTGAGCGTTCGTAGGGTTGCAAAGCGGCGGATAAATCTCCACGACCAGGTTATCATGTACATCTATCCGCCGTTTTTGGGCGCAGCACGCTGCGCCCCTACGCCGATTCCATTATCCCTCGCGCCCGATTGTCGCCATTCATCTTTTGTTCTAATGTCTGTGTGGTTCAATAGAGACGCAAAGACATGAAGGAACACCCGATGCAAAATGACAAACGCAAATTCTCGCCGCGCCTGCCCATGATGAACGCCTGGGGCTGTCTGTTTGGTCTGGCGATGCTGGCCTTCGGGCTGCTGGCTGGCGCATTTACGGGGGCGTTGGGCCTGCCGCTGCTGATGCAGTATGACGTCACGCAAACGGTGGAATGGGTCAAAATCCATTTGATGGAGACGCAGCAGGCCGCCAACGAAGCCAGCCTGAATATGACGGTGCAGGCCGCGCAAAACCAGAGCACCCAATCGGCGATGAATTTTGAGTCGACGCAGATCGCATTGGGCAATGCCAGCGCTCTGCTCAACCAGACAGCGACCCAATCGGCAGCCTTCGGGCAGGCCAGCGCCACCGCCCGTACCGATCAATACAATCATGCGCTGACGCAAATCGCGCTCGACCAGCAGGGAACGCAGGTGGGGATGCAGCAAAATGGGACTCAAGTGCAGCAGGGGCTTGAGAATGAGGCGACCAAAGTCCAGCTCAATTTCCAGGCGACGATGGCCGCGATCCAGGGCAAGCCGCTTACACCCACGCCCATCAGTATGAATGCCCAGACTGCGCCGCAAACAGCCATGATTGGGCCGCTGGTGGTCGCCTCCGATACGCCCATCGCTATGAGCGCCCAGAGCGTCGCGCAAACCGCCTCGGTCACGCTCGACAGCGATTTTGCTGCGGGCATGAATGCGGATCAGTGGATTCCCTCGCGGGATGCCGATTGGGTGGTGGAGCCGGGCGGGATTCGGGCGGCTGCCGATGGCGTGGTGCTGGCCTCGCGCCAGGATTTTGCCAGCCCGCTTGAGATCGATGTGATGTTTACGCCCGCTCTCAGCCCGGACAGCGATTATCGGATTCTGGTGGGGCGCGATGCCGACCAGGGCTATGAGATCATCCTGAATGCGGCGGCGCTGACGGCGCGGCAGATCTCGCTGGCGAAGGCCAACGGCGAATTGATCGTGTCGAATGGCGCACGCGGCGCTCTGACAGGCGAAACCCATCTCGTCGTCAGCCTCACCGCCGATCAAATCACGGTCACATTGAACGGCGACACGGTGCTGACCTCGCAGCTTCCGACTGCGCCGATGGGCAATCTGGCGGTGAGCTTTCCCAAAGGCGCGTTTTTGAAATCGATTCGGGTGCGATAGGCACCTGTATTAACCAGAAGATTTGGCACGCCAAACCCCCCAAACCCCTACAAAAACGTTTCTCTACGGCCCACAATCATGACAGGTCGTGTGTAGGGACACGGCCTGCCGTGTCCCTATATTCGGACACGGCGGGCCATGTCCCTACAGATCAATGATTTTAAGATCATCGCGTAATTGCCTGTCTAATTTGAACCTCAAATCGCCCTGTCTATGATGTAAGAACCCTCCCCCTCCCTCCGTCTAAACGTGTATATCGTCCAGAATACCCAGACAGATAGATGCCACCCGGTGTCTTGCCAAACTGCAAAATGTCGGCTATGCTCTTACTCATGTCGTCCAATTGAAGGTCTTGAGGCCATCATCATGCGAATGCAAAACTGTTGTTGTTGTCAGATCGCCGGTTGCTGGCTTAGCCGCCTGAGGCATTGAAACTAGACAACGCTCCCCCTCAAGGCCATTACACAGCCAGCACCGCGACAAAGCGTGGAACTCTTCCCAAATGGGCAAGATCTTCCATGCTTTTTTCATTTAGGCGCTGGCTTTTTCATTATCAGTATCCATCACTGCCGAGATCATCACAGACAAGGACATCCCATGAGCGCCCTTCCCAAGTACAACTTTCGCGCCGCGCCCGTCGCCTTCTCCACGCTGGAGGCACAAATTGGCAATACGCCCCTGCTCGGCTTCCCGCGCCTGACCGCCCATCTGCCGCAGACGGTGCGAATCTATGCCAAAGCGGAATGGACGAATCCGGGCGGCAGCGTCAAAGATCGCGCCGCTTATAACATCATCAGCCATGCCGAGCGCGATGGTCGGCTGCGCCCCGGCAAGATCATTATGGACAGCACCAGCGGCAATACGGGTATCGCCTATGCCATGATCGGCGCGGCCAAAGGCTACTCGGTCAAGCTGTTTCTGCCGGAGAATGCCAGCCCGGAGCGCATCCAGATTTTGCGGGCTTACGGCGCGGATTTGACCTTCACCGATCCGCTGGAAGGCAGCGATGGCGCAATTCTGGCGGTGCGTGAACTGGCCGCCCGCGAACCCGACAAATACTTTTATGCCGACCAGTACACCAATCCCGCCAACTGGCAGGCGCATTATCACGGCACAGGCGTTGAAATCTGGGAGCAGACCAACGGATGCGTCACCCATTTCGTCGCGGGCCTGGGAACGAGCGGGACGTTTATGGGCACGGGGCGGCGTCTGAAAGACTACAACCCCAACATCAAACTCATCTCGGCGCAGCCGGATTCGCCGTTTCACGGGATTGAAGGCTGGAAGCACATGCCGACGGCGATCAAGCCCGGCATCTACGATGAGACATTGGCGCAGCGCAATCTTGGCATCCAGACCGAAGACACGTATGAGATGGCCCGCCGCCTCGCCCGCGAAGAAGGCTATCTGGTCGGCATCAGCGCCGCCGCTGCAATGGTCGGTGCGCTGCAAATCGCGGAGGAACTGGCCGAGCAGGAGACGCCCGCGCTGATCGTGACGCTCTTCCCCGACAACGCCTATAAGTACCTCAGCGAAGGCTTCTGGACAAAATAAGCGATCAAATCATCATCTCTTGGAATTGAGCGTTCACAAGAGCTGCGCCCCTAAAAAAGTGCTGTGACCCGTTGCGAACCTATTGCATGGGACGAAAGGTAATCATTCACCTATCCATGCGACAAAGGCCGTTGTAGGGGTGCGATATATCGCGCCCTGATGCTTTGTAGGGAATTCAACGTGGGCAGGATGTATCCTGCCCTGGTGATTTGTAGGGGATTTGGCGTGGGCGCGATGCATCGCGCCCCTACAAGGGGCCTTTGTCGCATGGATGGGTGAATGATTATAAGACGCGATTGTCCTACCCCTCACCCTATAAAATATTGACCGCTTTCCTCTATCATTCTCGTTGAGATGAATAATGATTTACCGAAAAAGCGCCGTAAAGCCCCTGCCTTCAGGCATGGGGATATAAGGC
>DAOTUR010000462.1:0-3773 GCA_034436915.1 Anaerolineae bacterium | reverse complement strand
AAAGGCCCTTGTAGGGGCGCGATGCATCGCGCCCACGCCAAATTCCCTACAAATCACCAGGGCACGATACATCGTGCCCCTACAAACCCACAATTCTCACGGATACATGAATGATTACGGGGACGAGGGGCTTTTTCTTCCTATGTAACCATGTACACGATAACGTGATGAGCCATTGTGATGCGTAAAATCGTGTTGATGTAGGGGCGACCCATGGGTCGCCCTCCTGGAGATGGACTTTAGCTGTTTAAACACCTCTTAGCCCGCCGCCTCAGCCACCGTGATAGCGACCTTCGCCAACGTCACAGGCGTGCCATCCTTTGCGCTGTGATAGTAAGCGTGCAGCACCGCCGGCCCGCGATAATTGCTGGTCGAGATTTCGGTTTGCCACGGGACTTCATCGATCATGCCCGGATTTTCTACCGTGAGCACAATGCCGCTGATGATCGTGCCATCGGGCTTGGTCAGATCAACATTCAGTGCCCCTTCAAACAGACCGGAGGCTGTGCCGCTGACCGGAATGATCTCCCCGCCCACCGTGTCGCCCTCAAACGGCGCAAGGATCGCGCCATAGACGCCCGCTGGTCGCTGCGCTTCTGAGGCCAGCACGACAGACACGGTATCCAGATCGAGGCCGCCCGTTGCGGGCAGGGCACTAATCGTTACTTCTATCGGATCGCCCGTAGGCGCATTGGGCATGTCATACGACCAGCGGCCATCCTGCACCGTAATCAGTGTATCGAGCAGCGTTTCATCCAAGGCATTGATGACCGTCAGGCGAAATTGATTGCTGGGCAAATTCGCCGCCCCGGACAGATACAGCGTCGGGCTGTAGATCATCGCGCCTGTTTGCGGCGTCTGAATTGTGACAGAGCCTGGATTGGGCGTGGCCGTTGGCGCAGGCACGACAGAACAGCCTGCCAGAAGGATGAAAAACAGCGCAGCAAAACCCGAACGACGCACGTTATGCTCTCTTTATAGAAGGTTCGACACGAAGGGCGCAGCCGAGCACCACACGGCTCTTTGACTGCGCCCTATCGCTCATTTTACGAAGTTGTCAGGAAAACGCGAATAGCAGACTCGGTTATAAAGTGCGCCCCATGACAAACCAAACGCCTATGCTTTCTCTACAAAATCTGCGGTTTGGATCGGTTTTTTAAGTGTGTGTTTGCATTTCACCCTCACCCCAACCCCTCTCCCACTGCGTGGTAGAGGGGCTTTTTGTACCCCACTCCCGGCCTCGCGTGGAAGAGGTGAGAGTTGCAGCGCGATCCAAAACTCAGGTCAGACCCGCAGGCTCAGTTTCGCCAATCTTTCAACCGCCTGTTCCAGCACAGCATCTTCTTTGCAGAAGGCAAAGCGCACATGCGAGCGCGTCAGATGTTTGTGATCATCGCTGAAAAATGTTGAGGGCGGAATGCAGGCTACGCCAATTTCGCGGATGAGGAAGCGCGTGAAATCGACATCATCGCCGTCAAACACGCGGCTAAAATCGGCCATGACGTAGAATGATCCCTGCGGCGCGTCGGCTATCAGGCCCGCCGCCCGTAAGCCCGCCAGCAGCAGATCGCGCTTGTGCGTGTACATGGCTTGCAGATCAATGTAATACTCGGCATCCAAGTTCAACGCCTCGGTGATGCCGTACTGCCCCGGATGATTGAGCGCATAGGTGACATTTTGATGCACACGCCAGACGCCCGTTACGAGCGTATCCGGCCCATAGACCCAACCAATCTTCCACCCCGTCAGGCTGAAGGTTTTGGCGGCGCTGCTCACGGTCAGGGTGCGCTCAAACATATACGGCAACGATGCCATCGGGATATGCTTCGCCAGATCATAGGTGAGGTGCTCATACACCTCATCGGAGATGACCATCACATCATGCTCAAGGCACAGCGCGGCAATCATCGCCAGTTCATCGCGGGTGAAGACGCGGCCGGTCGGATTGTGCGGCGTATTGAGAATAATAGCCCGTGTGCGCTCGGTGAAGGCGGCCCGCAGTTCATCGACATTGAATGTCCACGCGGGCGGATGCAGCGGCACATACACAGGCACACCGCCCGCCCACTGCACAGCGGGCAGATACGTGTCGAAGAACGGCTCAATCAGGATGACTTCATCGCCGGGATTGACGAGGGCCATGATCGCGGCATAGACGCCCTCTGCCGCGCCCGATGTGACGACGACGCCCGTCTCAGAATTAATCTCAAGGCCGTAAAAATCCTGCACATGGGCCGCGATGCCCTGGCGCAGCGGCGCAATGCCCAGGCCGGGCGGATATTGATTGGCGCGACCATCCTGCATCGCGGCGACAGCGGCATCGATGACCACACGCGGGCCATCAAAATCCGGGCGGCCCTGGCCCAGATTGACCGCTTTATATTGGGCGGCCAGATCATTAATCTCTGAAAAAATGGTCGTGCCTAATCCGGCCACGCGATGCGCCATCCGTGCGGGCATGGGGGTTCTCTCCCTCTCAATGTGTGCGACGATGTATCCTGTATTGTGACGAGAGAGCGCGTGGATGTAAAGAGGGCCAATCGTGAGGTCAGGCTAATTTTTGCGATTCATCGTCTTGATCACGCGGGCCAGAAACAGCGGGCAGCAGGTGTCGATGTGATACTGTAAATCAAACTGCTCCATCTCAGTATCATAATGAGCCGTGATTTTCAGACGCGGCGGCTGACCATGCTCCGCACACACCATGCCACCCAACTGACGCTCAAGATCGCGCTGCACACTGGCACGAGTGGCAGCAAACAGCGCCTCGACCTCATACTGATCGAGCAGGGCATCGTCGGGCAGGTCGCCCTGCATATCCATCTCAAAGGTGATATCGAGCATTGTGAGGGCTTTCTCTGATAAAGAAACCATAGAAGTCGGGCACAGCCCTTTAACCTCAACCCCTCCCCGCTGCACATGGAGGGGCTTTAGGCTCTCTCTCCACGAAGTGGGGAGAGCGGGGAGAGGGGTTGGGGAGGGGTTGAGGTTAAAGGGCTGAATTAAGGAAGCGCCGCCCGAATCACGGCCAGCACATCCTGGCAGACCTGTTCAACGGGCTGTGAGGCATCGATGCGCCGCCAGCGCTGCGGCTCCTGCGCGATGAGGGCGTCATAGCCCTCATGCACGCGCTGATGAAAGCTGAGTTCCAGCGCATCGAGACGATCCCAATCCTGGGGGTGGCGGCGTTGCAAACCCTGCTCCGGCGTCAGATCAAGATAGAGCGTGAGATGCGGCCACAATCCGCCTGTGGCAAATTCGAGAATAATTTTGAGCGTGTCCAGCGGCAGGCCGCGCCCATAGCCCTGATACGCCAGCGTCGAATCGGCATAGCGATCACACAGGATCACGCCGCCCTTGTCGAGATGCGGCTGTAAGACCTCGGTCACGAGTTGGGCGCGGGCCGCACAAAACAGCAAGAGTTCAGCGCGTGTTGACACAGGCGCTTGCGATTTGGCATCCAGCAGCAGCGTGCGGAGGGCATTGCCCAGCAGCGTGCCGCCCGGTTCTCGCGTCAGCAGCACATCATAGCCCTGGTCGCGCAGGGCCGCCGCCGCTTCACGGGCGCAGGTGGTCTTGCCGCTGCCCTCGCCGCCTTCCAAGGTGATAAACATGCCGTCTCCAAAATGACAACGTAGGGGCACGATGCATCGTGCCCCATATGCAGCAACTTAAGCAAATCATCCGTCGTCCGCCTCGTTTTTGTCCTGTCGTCAGGGGTTGAAAACCCCTGCCTTGCCTTTTGCGGGACTGAAAGTCCCGCTCAAACCATC
>DAOTUR010000461.1:0-6648 GCA_034436915.1 Anaerolineae bacterium | reverse complement strand
AAATGAGGTCATTGTCTTTCAAATCCCATAGCTGAGGGCTTTAGCCTTCAGCGTCCGCGAAGCAAAACAGACGCTGATCGGGCGACAAATAGCATTTTCCCCTTAGCTTAATGCCTATGCTACACCATGCCCTCTGTTCCAATAAGAAAGATACGGGTTTTAAAACCGTTTTCCGTAAACGCATAACATTTACGGCTCAACCGTCGCCATGCCAAAGACGGGATCAGGCGGCATAAGTGTGGTCGCCTGTGGCAGCAGTGTCACATTCTCCGACCAGTTGCCGCCTTTGTCCACCGCCCACGCCGCAAAATCATAACGGCTGCCCAACTGCCCGGTAAAGTACGCCTCAGTTCGGCGCGTCTCAATCCAGGGCAGCCACTCGCCGCCATTCATCCGCACCCACATCAGATAATGATCGATCTCGCCGTTATCCTCAGCGTGCCACTGCACCAGAAATGTTTGCTCACTGACCTCGGCCAGCGGCGTGATGACCGTGATCGGCGGCGTGTGGTCATCTTCTGGCGCAACCGCCACTCGCGTTACGTCCAGCGCGGCAGCGGGCGGTGTGAGCAGGATCGCGGCCTGAATCGGTAGATCCGTTGGGAGGGGTGCGGCAGCGGCAGCCAGCGGCGGCGCATAATCCAGGTATAAACTGGCAATCATCAGCGGCGTATTTTGTTGGAGCAGCGCATCGCGGGTCTTCTCGATGATAATCACAGGCGGCCCACCAATGCCGCTCACGTCGCCCTTGCGCAGTCCGACGTAATCATCGGGCACAGCGGGCGGCAGCGCCACCAGATAGCGGCCTTTCTTGTCCGGTGCGATGATCTGCTGGCCCGTCAGTGTGTAGAGGGTGGCGCTCTCGCTCTGGCCCGTCAGATAATACTGAGCAGGCTGAAAACTGCGATTCCAGATGACGTGTAATCGTTCCTGGGTTACAGGGCGATCAAAGTGAATGGCGGTAATGCCGTTGACCTCCTCAACCTGCCCGTTGCCGAAGGCCGAATTGCCGAACAGCGTCGCCAGCAGACGATATGCCTGGGCCGAGGGTCGCATTGTCCCCGGCTGCGGATGATGACTGTAGCACACCGATCCCGGCGGGTTGCGATACAGTCCGAAGGCACTGCCGAAGCACGCCTGTCCTGCAACGCACAACTCGCCATTGTTGGGCATGAAATCTGTGCCGGGGGCCTCATCGCCGCAGTCATCATACAATTGATGATAGAAGACCTTGTCAGCGCCCTGCGCCCACGCCTCAGCCGCGCTCTGGATGATATACCAAGCCTGCTGCTGACTGTTAACCTTGTTCGGATGTTTGGCCGGGGGAACAAGCCATGTCGGGCCGGGATAATCATCCCACACGGCGACGCCCATCTCATTCAGCCAGATCGGGCGGCGGATTTTATAGGCATCCATCGTCTCGCGGGCATACAGCACCAGCCAGCCGCTGCGCCAGGGATAGGCATAGCTGTGAACGGCGACAGCATCGAAGAAATAGTTATTCTGTGCGGCCAGCGGGTCGCTGGTGTAGAGGGCCAGCGCCATCGCCAGCCAGTTGTTATTTTCGTCCGCGTAGACCAGCCCGCCAAACATCACAATCGCCTGCGGATCAGCGCTGTGAGCGGCAAGATAGGCGACCTTGAGCAGGCGGGCATATTTTTCGACGCCGCCCTGCCAGAACTGCACGAGGTCGGGTTCGTTCCACACCTCCCAGACGCGGATTCCGGCATCGGCCCGCCAGCCGCTTTGCTGGGCGAGTGCGCCGCCCGGTTTGTAGCGCATGACGGTTTGATAGACGAAATTGGCCCAGGGATTCTTGGGATTGAACGGCACGTCGGCTTTGGGAATATCCGTGCCATCGGCAAAAATTGGCTCATATAGGCCCGCGATGCTGCTCTTCTCCCGATGAAAATCCGGGATACCGAGCAGGACGGCATTGGTGTTCATGCCATTTTCAACATCGGCTGTCACCACACGATCATAATCACCCCATGTATACTGGCCTGCCTGCGTCTCGATACGCGGCCAATACACCGGATAGCGCGTCCATACCGCTCCTAATGCATAGGCATTGGCGTAGCGATTGGCGTCCGCCGGGATTTCAGCCGAGCTGATATGCGTGATGCCCATACGATCCGCCCGAATCACGCCCGTTGATGCTGTGGGAACTGCTGGGGCTACGGCGGCGATTGACTCCTGTGCGCGAAGCGTCAGGCTCAGGCCGACCAGAAGGAGAGCGATCATAACAAAACGATACCGATGAGTATGCTGCATCCCGGACTCCCAAATTCGACCTCTGACAAGCTATTATAATTTTTCAATGGCGATGACACAAAGGAGAAACATGCGATTGACTCAAACACGGGATAGTCAAAGACACATTTCACGTCCTCTCCGCCTCACAACACGGATGATATGGGGATTGTTCAGCCTCATCGTCACTCTGCTGGTTGGCTGTACCTCGCAGGGGGCCAGCCTCACATTGGCCGCTGAACATCAGGTGCAGGGGACACGCATGTTTAATATCCAGACAACCGCCAGCGTCCAGGCCGGACGGGTGCAGAGCACCCAGGATTACTACACGACGGAATCGGCCTTTGCCGCCACCCAGAGCCAATTTCTCAAGACCACCCTCATCGCACGCGGCACACCGCAAGATGTTCTGGACAGCTATCAGCAGCAGATTGAGTCGGGCGGCCTATCGCTGCCCTCGCGCACGCCGCGCCCCAGCCCCACGTTTGAGCCGCTGATCCCGCCGACGCCGCTGCCGGGACTGCCTGCCGCTGCTGCCAGTCCTGCGGTTGGCGGCGATATAGGGGCACAGTCAGCACTGACGGTTCCGCCGCCTGCCACAGGCTCGCGCCTCGTGAATCTGACGGCTTCGCCTGCTGTCGGAGATGATGACTGCGCCCAGAATGCGACGACCACCTTTCCCATCAGCACACCGAAGATTTACATCGTCGCCACCGCCTATGAGGTTGCATCGGGCATGACGTTATCATCGCAGTGGGATATCAGCGGCCAGAAACGCACCTTTGATTATGTGCCGGATTTTGCGATTGATGGCGCGTGCATCTGGTTTTATATCGATCAGAGTGAATTTGCCTTCCAGCCGGGAGAGGCGCGGGTCTCGGTGACTTTGAATGGTACATCAATGGGGACAGTGACGTTTACGCTCAACTGACCTGTGAGAGGAAGCGGATGAGCACGCCGTATTGAGTTATAATCAACGCATTGAGAGCAGTATCACGAGAGGCCAAAAATGGGTATTGTGACAACGTGGGACAACCGCGATAAAACGACTGTCCGCATGGAGTTTGAATCGGAATGGTCATGGCAGGATATGGAAAACGCCATTCAAGCGACGGACAATTTCATGAGCAGCGTCACGCATCAGGTGGATGTTATCGTCGATATTGAAGGGGCCAATCTGCCGAAAGACTTCATGAACGCCGTGAAAAGTCTGCTCGCTAATCCGCAGCCACGCAGCAATGAAGGGCATCGAATTGTGGTGGGGGCGGGTGGCGTCGTCAAATCGGCCTACAGCACGATCCAGAAGATGTTTGGCGATAAGGTGGCGAACCGCGAGGTGATGTTCGCCTCCAATCTACCCGAAGCGCGCGGCATGTTGAAGCAGCGGCGGCAGGCGTAACCCCTCCCCTGGCCCCTCCCCACGCTGTGGAGAGGGGTTCAAACCTTATGCCTTCTGATCGCCGCCCACAAACGCCACATACAGGCCGAGGGCGATCATCGCGCCGCCTGTAAAGTAGCGCTGGGCCGTCCGCAGAGCACGATGCTTTTTCAGGTATGCGCCAATCGTGCCCGCCAGCGTTGCCACCACGATATCCGCCAGTGTATTCAAGAACACTGACAGGCTGCCCAGTAGGATGAACTGCACCATGACAGAGCCATGTGGGTTGATGAACTGCGGGATGAAGGCCAGGAAGAACAGTGCCGTCTTGGGATTGAGGACTTCGGGTCTGTTTGGCAAAGCCCGCTGAGACCAATTTTTGACAGGTGTTGAAAATGCGAAAATATGTTATAGTCATGGGCAGGTTGCGCCGTTGCAAAGGAAAACCCATGCACTGGCATCTGTGTTTTGAACAGGGGATGATGCGTCTGCCACGATAGATGAGGCAGACGGTGGCCGTGCGCGGCCTGCAGACAGCGCTTGAAAAACCGTCTCTCAGACGGTTTTTTTGCGTTTTGCGCCAAAGTCTTGCGCGATAGTGGACACAACGTTATGGTTGGCATTCATTGGAGTCAGGCGTATATTGGGGTTTTCGCGTATGGTTGCGATTGAAACACTGCTCAGGCAGGTGGTGCAGGAGTTTGCCGATGATAATACCATCGCCCTGGCTCTGACGGGGGCGTATATTCCCGGCCAACCGACAACCCCTTACAGCGATGCCGATATCCTGCGCTATGTGCGAATTTTGCCGCCCGAAGATCAGCGCCAACATGTGCGCTATATCGGGGAGACGCTTTTGGCTGTGACGACAGGCAGTATTATGGCCGAACGTAAGAAACTCGCCCGCCCTGAAACGGTTGTGTGGAATGTCCTCGCGCTCAGGCAGGCCCGCTCGCTGTATGACCCGGACGGCGTGTTTGGGGCCTTGCAAACCGAGGCGCATCACTTTCGCTGGGACCTTGAGATGCAGCGGCAGGCCAATCTCTTCGCCAGTGATCGACTCATGCGTCTGGCCCGCACCGCCCATCAGGTTATGGGGTCGCTGATGCGCCGCGATGATGCCGCCCTGGTCGGCGCGGTTGAGGGGCTGACGACGGGCCTGATGCAGATCATGACGGTACAGCGCGGCGTGCTGATGCCACGAGGCGATGCCTATGCGCGGACGCTCATGCGCCATGTGGGGCTGGGTTCAACTTGGTCGTATTATCTGATGCAATCGATTGGGCTGGTGGAGAACGGCCCACGAATGCGTGGCATCGCCGCGCTGGGATTGTATATGAAAACTGTTGATCTTCTGCGACCTATTTTGCTGTCGTCTCATGCTCAGGTGGTGGATCAGACTTGGGCCATCATTGCTGCTTCTGGATATAACCAAGACACCGAAAGATAGACACACTCATGACGAAAAACATCCATGTCTCCGTCGCGTGGCCGTATGCCAATGGCGACCTGCATGTGGGGCATCTGGCCGGAACCTACCTCCCTGCGGATATTTTTGCACGCTATCACCGCTTGAAAGGCAATCGCGTCCTGATGGTGTCCGGCTCGGACAGTCACGGCACGCCGATTCTGGTCGAGGCCAACAAGCGCGGCATCACAGCCCGTGAGCTGTTCGAGCAGTATCACGAGCGCTTTTTGCTGACGCAGCAGAAGATTGGCATTAGCTATGATCTGTTCACCCACACCGACACCGAGAATCATCATCGCATCTCGAAGGATTTCTTCACGCTGCTGTTAGAGCGCGGTTTCCTGCGGATCGAGACGCAGACGCTGCTCTACAGCGAATTGGAGCACCGCTTCCTGCCGGATCGCTTCATCGAGGGCGAATGCTATTTTTGCGGCTATAAAGAGGCACGCGGCGATCAATGCGATAACTGTGGCAATCTCATCGACCCGATCAAGCTGATCAATCCGCGCAGCAAAGAAAATCCCGACGATAAGCTTGTGCCGCGCAATACCGATCATTATTTTCTGGCGCTGGAGAGCTTCATCCAGGAATTGACGGCCTATATTGACAAGCATCAGAGTCATTGGCGGGCGAATGTGGTGAATTTCAGCCGCAACTTCGTCAAAGACCTGCGGGCGCGGCCCATCACCCGCGATATCGATTGGGGCATCACGATCCCATTGGCAGGCTGGGAAGACAAGAAGATGTACGTCTGGTTCGAGGCCGTCATCGGCTATTTCAGCGCCAGCGTGGAATGGGCGCACAACATCGGCCAGCCCGACGCCTGGAAAGATTGGTGGTATGACGCCAATGCCGAGATTTACAACTTCCTCGGCAAAGACAACATCCCATTCCATACGGTTATCTGGCCCGCTGAACTGCTTGGCGTCAATGGCATTTATCACACCGGATCAGAAAAACTCAATCTTACCTATGATGTACCTGCCAACGAATTCATGAACGTGGAGGGCAAGCAGTTCAGCAAATCGCGCAATTGGGCGATCTGGTTGCCCGATATCCTGGATCGTTTTCAGCCGGACGCGATTCGCTATTATGTGGCCCGCACCTTCCCGGAGACGCACGACAGCGATTTCTCGTGGGATGGCTTCTTCAACAGTGTGAATGGCGAACTGCTGGCGGCCTGGGGCAATCTCGTCAATCGTGTAACAGGCTTCTCCTTCAAGCGCTTCGACGGCGCTGTGCCGAAGGTTGATACGCTGCAAGAGATGGACACCGCCCTCATCGCCAAAATTGAGCAGGGCTTCGAGACGGTTGGCACGCTGATCGAAAAGGTCAAACTGCGCGAAGCCCTGGGCGAAGCGATGGGCCTTGTGCGCGAGGTGAATGCCTATCTCGACAAGCGCGAACCCTGGAAGACGATCAAGGTGGATGCGGCAGATGCGGCGCGTTCGGTGTATACGGCACTGCGCGTCATCGACAATCTGAATATTCTTCTCGCGCCCTTCCTGCCGTTCAGCGCCCAAACCGTGCATGAGCTTCTGGGCTATGA
>DAOTUR010000460.1:0-5547 GCA_034436915.1 Anaerolineae bacterium | reverse complement strand
TGTTTCGATATAGGTCTCTTTTAAGGCTTCTGTCAGTTCCACCATCATGTCTCGATTATCTTGTGGCTTGTCCTTTCATTCTACATCATATCGGTCTCTGTTTTAATCTGGAAAAGCCTAAGGACGCGTTTAAAAATAAAGTCGCAGAATGTACATCAGATGATCCATATAGAACTCTGCGGAGTTGTTTTTGAACGTGTCCTAAGTTGTCTTACCACTCTTGACACATACCGGTCCGCGAAGCAAAACAGACGCTGATCTGGCGACAAATAGCATTTTCCCCTTAACTTAATGCCTATGTGGCACGCCATGCCCCTACAAGAACCATCGTGAACATGTTAATTTCACCAAATTACGATTTGATACAATCGCTCTATCCAAATAGCACTCCTCGATGCTTGAATGCTTAAAACGGTATACTCAACTGTGGCAGAAAATGCCTGACAAGCTCAACGAGGAAATGACATGAAAATCGGGATCGTTGGCAGTGGATTTGTAGGCGCAACAGCGGCATACGCTCTGGTGATGCGTGGAATTGGGCAGGAAATTGTTTTGATCGACCAGGATGAGAAACGCGCCAAAGCAGAAGCCGATGATATTTTTCATGCTGTCCCATTTGCGGCATCGATCAACGTGTATGCCGGGAATTACCATGATCTGGCTGGTGCAAAGGTCGTCATTATGGCCGCAGGCGTGAATCAGAAGCCCGGCGAAACACGGATGCAGCTTCTGGAGCGAAATACCGTAGTTTTCAAGAGCGTAATCCCTCGTATTATCGATCATGCGCCGGATGCCATTATTGTGGTCGCCACCAACCCTGTCGACGTGATGACTCATCTGACAGCCCGGATTGCCACAGCACGAGGGATCACCATAGGGCATGTGCTCGGTAGCGGCACAACCTTAGATACGGCCCGCTTTCGTGTCCTGCTGTCCCGACATTTGAATATTGATCCCCAGCATGTCCACGCCTATGTGGTTGGGGAACATGGTGACAGCGAAGTCTTGATCTGGTCGCTCATTGGCGTAGGGGGGGTGTCAGTGGACGACTATTTGCGTGCCCGAGGGCTTGAAATAACACCTGATGATAAGGCGATGATTGATGAGCAGGTACGCCGCGCCGCATATCATATCATTGAAGGCAAAAAAGCCACCTATTATGGTGTGGGAGCAGCACTCGCACGGATTTGTGAAGTGATTCTGAACAATCAACGGGCCATTTTGACAATCTGTGCTCCACATGCTGAGATTGTCGGCGTCAAGGATGTGACGCTTGCCCTGCCTTATCTGATCAGTGGGGGGGGGGTGATTGGCAGTCTGCCGCTGACAATCACCGAGAGCGAAACCGCTTTACTGGCGAAGAGCGCACAGATCGTGCGTGAGGCCATTGATCTTTTACCCTAGTACAGCTTTGCGGAAGTCGATGAGCAATCCAAATAGCGAACTTTAGCTAAAAGAAACTGAACGAAATGCTTGTGAATTTCCGCCAGCGTGTACTAGTGGGCCATGTGTCGTGGATAATGGCATTCTTTGATCTCAATTTGAACTCGAAACCCGGAAAATGAATGCCGCACATCATGCCACATGGCCCACTAGTTGATAGCCTGGAATCAAGCGGCAGGTATTGCAAATCTCGTGCGGTAAGGGTCGGTAAAAGAATAACTTACTGATGATTATAGGTACGAGAAATTTCTTGTACCTACAATCATTGCTGATGTCGTTATTCGACGGAAACTTATATTTTTACAGACCCTAAGCATCGATGTGGCGCTAGAAGTCTTCACTTTGTTTAAAAAATCGTACTCGATGCGAAAACTTTTTTGAGTCTTTCGAGGAACGTTACAAAATCTAACTATCAATCCTAGACCTTCGACACCTCCGATAACCAATCTTATCATGATGATTTCAACTTGTATCACTTGACGATGCCCCGTTTTTATAAACACAAAAGTTGTCTCTGAAATTGAGCTTCAAAGGCCTCTGGACTGAGATAACCCAAACGGCAATGTCGACGGGTGCGAAGGAAGGGAAGCAATGCACGACTCTTCACACGGATGTCTGTCGAGAAACATAAAGTGCATAGTATATGAGGAAGAGGCTGTTGTCATTGTGCCTCATGTCTCCATTTATTCCGTACAGTCGACCATCCCAAAATTGACATCGCGTCCTGAGCCTGCGCTACCAATACGTCCTGCACCGCGATTTTTTATACCTGCGGGTGATCGATGACAGCCCACCGCCCAACGAAACATTGTCATCCCCGGTCCCGTTATGCAATCGTTCCCCTCTTGATATCTTCTTGACCTGTCCGTCGCCTGTTTTGACTCCATTTTGATGCTGGGAAGCCCATAATGAAGGCATCCCAGGAGAATGAACGATGGATCTTGAACTCGTGATTGCGGGCCTCGTCGCCCTGCTGCTGCTGCTGTACCTCGTGTATTCGATGTTATACCCGGAGCGTTTTTAATGACTCCCCTTGAGCTGTTACAAATTGTCCTGTTCTTCGGCGTGCTGTTTGCCGCTACGCCGCTGCTGGGGCGCTACATGTTTCGCGTCCTGACAGGTGAGCGCACGCTGCTGTCACCTCTTCTCGCTCCTGTCGAAGGCTCGGTGTACCGTCTCAGCGGCATCAATCCCCAGGCAGAGCAAAACTGGAAGCAGTATGCGCTGGCACTGGTGGCCTTTAACGTGTTGGGCTTTGTGCTGCTGTTCCTGCTTCAAGTGCTGCAAGGCGTTCTGCCGCTGAACCCGGCCAAACTGCCCGGTGTGGAACCGATCCTGGCCTTTAACACCGCCACCAGCTTCATCACCAATACCAATTGGCAGTCTTACGGCGGCGAGACGACCATGAGTTCCCTCACGCAGATGCTCGGCCTCGCGGTGCAAAATTTCGTCAGTGCCGCGACGGGGTTTGCCGTCCTGCTGGCGCTGGCACGCGGCTTCACACGTCGCGGCAGCACACTTGGCAATTTCTGGGTCGATCTCGTCCGCAGCACGCTGTATATCCTGCTGCCCTTGAGTGCGATCCTGGCCGTGCTGCTCATCAGCCAGGGCGTGGTGCAGAATTTCAATGAGTATGCCCAGGCCACAACGCTCGCCGGACACACCCAGCTTCTCCCGCAGGGGCCAGCGGCGTCACAGATTGCCATTAAGCAGATCGGCACGAACGGCGGCGGCTACTTCAACGTCAACAGCGCTCATCCGTATGAGAATCCGACGCCGTTCAGCAACTTCCTGGAAGTGGTCGCCATTTTGCTGCTGCCCGCCGCCCTGACATACACCTACGGCCAGATGACGGGCAGCAAACGCCAGGGTTGGGCGTTGTTCGCGGCCATGTTCCTCATGCTGGTGGTGGCCCTGAGTGTGATGCTCGTGGCCGAGTATGCGCCGAATCCCGTGCTCAATACGGTAGCGGGCAGCGCTCTTGAAGGCAAAGAGGTGCGCTTTGGCATCACCAATAGCATCATGTGGGGCGCAGCCACAACCGCCGCCTCCAATGGCTCGGTCAATGCTATGCATGACAGTTTTAGCCCGATAGCGGGCATGGTCGCGCTGGTGCAGATGCTGCTTGGTGAGATCATCTTTGGCGGCGTGGGGGCCGGGCTGTACGGGATGCTCGTGTTCGTCGTGCTGACGGTCTTCATTGCGGGCTTGATGGTGGGCCGCACCCCGGAATATCTGGGCAAAAAGATTGAGGCCTGGGAGATCAAGATGGCAATCATGGCGATCCTCCTGCCGAGCGCGGCGGTGCTGCTGTTTACGGCCCTCGCGGTTGTGACGCAACCCGGCCTCGCCTCACGCACGCATATGGGGCCGCATGGCTTGAGCGAGATTCTGTATGGCTTCGCGTCGGCCTCAAACAACAATGGCAGCGCGTTTGGCGGTCTGAATGCCAATACGCCGTTCTATAACATCCTGTTGGGGATTGCGATGTGGGTCGGGCGCTTTGGTGTCATCCTGCCTGTGCTGGCGATTGCGGGCAGCATGGTGGGCAAGAAGGTCGCGCCGCCCTCAGCAGGCACGTTCCCGACGGATACGCCGCTGTTTGTCGGCCTGCTCATTGCGGTCATCATCATCGTCGGCGCTCTCACGTTCTTCCCGGCCTTGAGCCTGGGGCCAATTGTTGAACATCTCGCGCTGCAAGCCGGGCGCACATTCTAAGAGGAGGGATAAATCATGGAAGACAAATCAAACGCCCGTCCTCTGTTCGATGGGCCAATCGTTCGCCGTGCGATCATCGATTCATTCATCAAGCTTGATCCGCGCCAGCAGTTGAAAAATCCGGTCATGTTCGTGGTCGCTGTGGGGGCCGTCATGACCTCCGCGCTGGTCATCCGCGATCTGGTGGGCGGCCAGACGAATACCGCCTTCAACCTGCAAATCACGCTCTGGCTGTGGTTCACGGTGCTGTTCGCCAATTTTGCGGAGGCGATGGCCGAGGGACGCGGCAAGGCTCAGGCCGACAGCCTGCGCAAGACGCGCAAGGAGATGATCGCCCGCAAACTCGTCGATGGCCGTGAAGAAAAGGTGTCCGCCGACACGCTCAAGAAGGGTGATCGGGTCGTGTGCGAAGTCGGCGATCAAATTCCGGGCGATGGGGAAGTCGTCGAAGGCATCGCCAGCGTGGACGAGAGCGCCATCACGGGCGAGTCCGCGCCTGTCATCCGCGAGAGCGGCGGAGATCGCAGCGCCGTGACGGGCGGCACGCGAGTCCTGAGTGATCGCATTGTGATTTCGATTACCTCGGAACAGGGCAGCACATTTCTGGATCGTATGATTGCGCTGGTGGAAGGCGCAAAACGCCAGAAGACGCCTAACGAGATCGCGCTGACGATTCTGCTGTCCGGCCTGACGATTGTCTTTCTGTTGGCTGTCGTGACGCTCAAAGCCTTTGCCGCTTACAGCGAGGCCGAATCGAGCCTGACACAGACCACTGCAACGGTGACGGTCTTGATCGCTCTGCTGGTGTGCCTGATCCCGACCACGATTGGCGGTTTGCTCAGCGCGATTGGCATTAGCGGCATGGATCGCATGATCCAGCGCAATGTGCTGGCAACCAGTGGACGTGCGGTTGAGGCGGCGGGCGATGTGGATGTGCTGCTGCTCGATAAAACAGGCACGATCACCCTCGGTAATCGTATGGCGACCAATTTTGTGCCTGCGCCGCGTGTCGATGTGAAAACTCTGGCAGATGTGGCGCAGTTGTCTTCGCTGGCGGATGAGACGCCGGAAGGCCGCTCGATTGTCATCCTCGCCAAAGACAAATTTGGTCTGCGTGGACGTGAGATGAGCGAACTCAATGCCGAATTTGTGCCATTCACGGCGCAGACACGCATGAGCGGCGTCAATTTCCCATCGCAGAATGGGGCCGCCGCCCGCGAAATTCGCAAAGGGGCCGCCGATTCGGTACGCAACTATGTCGAGAGTCTTGGCGGCAAATACCCGACAGAGGTGCAAACGTCCGTCGATGACATTGCGCGGCGCGGCGGCACACCACTCGTCGTGGCGGAAAATGCCCAGGTGCTGGGCGTGATCGAACTCAAGGAT